>CANLKN010000011.1 GCA_947491475.1 Akkermansiaceae bacterium
GCAAGCCTGCCCGGCCAGGAAATTCGTCATGAAATGAACCCGGAATGAAAACAAACTGAAAATGGACTGACCACGACTTTGTAGTGCCTTTTGAAACGAATCCCTGCAAAACCAAGGGCTACAGCCTCCTCATAAGAAACTTGGGTTAGAACACCATCGCTATCACGCAGTTTTCCGATCCAGCTGAGGTGGATGTTGCCCTCGGTGCCGGTAAACTGGTTGTGAAACGCATTCGCTCCGGGCGTGGCGGCGATGGTGTTGCCGTTCCAAAGGTTGACCTCGTTGTTGCCATGGCAGCGGGCAACCACCACCAGCCGGTTTGGCGTGACGGAATAATCGACGGCCAGGCCATCGACGTATTGGTCGGGCGAGGACAAGCGGGATTCTCCGCTGTTGACCAGACCGTTGGCATTGGAATCGATCACTTCATGATAAAGGCGGCTCCACCATTTCAGGGCACCGCTGGCGGCGTAGGAAATAACGGCGGGTTCGAAGTCCGGTTGCTCCTTGTTGGCCGGAGCGTCCCAGAAGCGGCTCTGGATATTGAAGCCGATGGAAAAATCATTGGTGTCACGGTTGATGGCGATGCCGCCGATGCGGTGCTTGCCGACGCTCCTGTAGCCGGTGTAGCCGTATTCGATGGTGCCCGTGGTGCCGCCGTTGAGGTCTCTCACCGGAATGAACAAGTCCAGCGGCCAGGTGCCGCGTTTGATCTGGCCGTTGCCATCGGGCAGGATGGCGAACTGGTCCGCCTCCGTCCACGAACGCAGGTCTCCGGGAAAACTGATGCCGCTTATGGTGGTGGCCGTCAGATTCGTGCCGATGCCGGGCTGGCGGTTGGCATCGTTGAGCGTGACACCGGAGGCCCAATGCGATCCGCGCAAGCTGGGAAGCTTCATCAGCGAGCCTGCGGCATTCAGAAAGAACACGCGCATCGTTTCACCGGTTTCATCGACATAGGCGACGCGGCCGTCGCCGCCGACATCCCATGCTTGCAGCCCGAGGTTGTCGCCGTAGGCACCGGAAGCCTTGGCCACTTTCACCCATGAGAATCCGCCGGGTGTGGCGGCGATGAAATTGGCATCGAGCCGGGCGATGAAATACTCGCCGCTGGTGGCATCGCAGGCACCTGATAGATAGAGATCGCCGGTGGCTGCGCCGGGCTTGTGGGTGCCCTTGATCCAGCGGAAATCGTGCGCCTGTCCGGCCGGCAGATGCCACACGCCGAGGATCGAACGGGTGTCGCCCGAGACGCGCATGAGAAAAGCAGTCCGGCCGGTGGCGCGGTTCGGAATGCCGAGTGGTGCAAGCTGGGTTTTCGGCGCGCTGATCCAGTCGAGGTTTTCGGCGGAGCCGGCAACGAGCAGAGTGCCGTCGGAAAGTTCCATCACGTCCTTGAATTCCTCGGTGCCGGTGCTGCCAGCCAGGGTCACGACCGCATCGGCGGTGGCAACCACAGTGCTGGCCGTGATCTGAAAACTATCAATGCGGACCCGGGCGGAGTCGCCACTCTGCGCACCGGTCTCGGCATACCAGCCGTAGCCGGTCACCGCATCCTCAGCAGCGAGCGTGGTCGTCGGATTGTCACTGGCATCGGTATCGAGAAAGGTGCCCGATGTGAACGCCCCGGAATGCCATGCGTTTGCGTTGGCGAGTCCGCTGAGCGTGTGCTGTTCGTACGCCGCGAGGTTGGCCTGCTGGAACGATGCGGCACTGACATACCATGTCTCGCCAATGCGGATGGCGAAGCGCATGCGGGTGGCCGCGGTGGCCGCGCGCGCATAAACCGAAAGCTGGGTGATGTTGCCGACGGTCAGGCCAGCGAGCGAATCGCTGCCATAGCGAAACCAGTTTCCCTGGGGTGCGTCCTGAAACGCATTCGAAGTGGTTAGCAAGGTCGTGTGCAGCAACATCGCCCCGGGAGCGGCGTCGGGCCGGGTAAAGAGAAAACCGGCGTTGGTCGATTGGCCGCTCACCACCGGCACTCCCGAGGTCGCGCCTTGGCTCACGCCCACCTGCGCGGGTGCACCGGTAAGAGTGTTGTCCAAGACACCCCCGCTGCCGATGGCGGAGGTCCAGTTGTAAACGCTGGCACTCTTGTCGCCGGAGCTGCCGGAACCGTTGTTGAAGTAGGCGGAAAACAAGGTATCCGCCTGCGCGGCGGTGGCCGCGAGGAGCAGGCAGGCGGAAAGCGCGAAAGCGCTCCAACTGCCAGACTGCCGCCAAGTCGTGGGCTGGGCCTCCGACTTGTCCCCGAAAGCTGGTATCTTATCTGCAGAGCAAACCACGTAGCGGCATACTTCAGGCTGGAAGCCCAAGGTCCAAAACAGCCTGGAAGGCTGTTTTTCATTACTTGGCTTGGGTTGGATTATGGTCACGTTTTCCGCCTTCCAACGGGGTTTTGTATCATTAAAGGCGTTGGTCCTACCTCAGGTTTGCCTTTTGCATACCAAGAATGAAGCACTCCCTTGCTGCATTCCATACCTGAATCAAGGTAGCAGGCGCGAGTTCATCAAGCATGCCCTAGATCTACTTTCAGAAACGACGACTTGCGCCAAGGTGTGCGTGAGGTTCGGATTCAGCTCAATTTTTGATCGGAAGCGAGTAGTCGTCAGCGGCTCCGCCGTCCTTGGTGGTGGTGATCCAGTCAATCAGCGCGGTGCGGAGTTTGGCGAGAGCTGCCTGATGCTCCGGTTGCTGCGAGATGGCGAGATTGATGGTCTCGTGGGGATCCTTTTCGGTGTCGTAAAGCTCCTCTTCGGGCATCGTGGGCGCGGTGAGGAGTTTTTGCGCGGGAGTCGTTAGTTTGCCTTCGGCGTCGAGTTGCTTGAGCAGGTTCCATGCGGGATAGCAGTTTTCCTTGTAGCGATTGGCCAGTAGGAACGGGCGGTCCGGCGTGAAGTTGCGGATGTAGCGGTAGCCGGAGTCGCGCGCGGTGCGCATTCTGAAAACCGTTTCATCGCAGCGGTCGCGTGCGCCGAAGACCACCTCTCGCGGCTTTTCCGCGTGCGGTCCGAGAAACACGCGGCCCTGCATGCGTGGCGGTTTTTCGACTCCGGCGAGGGCGAGCATCGTGGGTGCCAGATCGATCGCCTCCAGCAGTTGATCGCTCACCGTGCCCGGAGCGAACGGGGCACTCTCGGCGAGTGATTTCGGCCAGCGGATGATCAACGGCACCAGCAGCCCCGAATCATAACAAAACTGTTTGCCCCGCACGTGGGCCCCGCCGTTGTCGCCGAAGAAGACGACGATCGTGTTGTCGTCCAGGCCGTCGCGTTCGAGTTGTTGCAAGACAAGGCCTACCTTGCGGTCGAGTTCGGTGGCGGAGTCGAGGTATTCGGCCCAGTCCTTGCGGATCACCGGATGGTCCGGGTAATACGGCGGCAAATCCACCTTGGCGGGATCCGCGTGGGGCGGTGCCTTGAAGATCCGGTGGGTTTCGAAAAAATTCAGCTGTGCATAAAACGGCTGGTTTTTCTTCAGGTCCGCCCAGTTGCGCGAATCCCATGGCTCGCTGCGGGTTTTGAAATTCCAGTCGTCTTTGGGAATGCCGTCGAAGCCGAAATCCGGCGGCAGTTTGAACAGGTTGGCGTTGAAATATCCGGCATCGCGCAGCCACTCCGGCAGCACGCGAATGCCCTCCGGCAAAGTGTAGTCATCCTCGCGGTGCGAGCGGTGGTGGTAGGCGTCGATGCTGGTCTGGTAGTGCCCGGTCATGAATGCCGAGCGGGAGGCAGAGCACACCGGCGAGGTGGTGAAGAAGCGGGTGAAGCGCACTCCTTCAGCCGCAAGCCGATCGAGATTCGGAGTGTGGACGTCCTTTGCGCCGTAGCAGCCGAGATATTGGCCGAAATCCTCCGCGATCAACCACAGGATGTTCGGCTTGGCTGGCGCAGCGTGCAGCGGCGAGCATCCAAGCAAAGCCGCGAGCAACAGCCGCAAGATTGATTTTCTGGAGATCATCATCGCAAGCAGCATGCGATGAACCAGGCCAAGCCGGCAAGCGCTTCATTCATTGCAGCCAGAAGCATTCACTGATCGTTGGACCTTCATCAAACTCTGGCGAAGGAGCAAGGTCTTGACCGATTCGGGTTCGAAAACGTGTGGCTTCTCTGATTTTCAAGCCAGCCAGCGCTGGGTCAGGCCGCCGTAGGCATCGATCCGGCGGTCGCGGAAAAACGGCCAGATCCGCCGGAAATCCTCAACGACTTGGAAATCAATGTCATGGATGAGGATTTCCTCTTTTCCGGTGGAGGCCTTGGCGATGATTTCGCCGTAGGGATTGGCGACAAACGAGCGGCCCCAGAACTCGGTACCATCGTGGGTGCCGGAGCGATTGATGGCGGCGAGGTAGCAGCCATTGGCCACGGCATGGCCGCGTTGCACGGTTTCCCACGCGCAATGCTGGGCTTCGCCGAGGGTGGTTTTTTCCTCCGGTAGCCAGCCGATGGCTGTGGGGTAAATGAGTATCTGCGCTCCGCCCAGGGCCATCAGCCGCGCAGCTTCCGGATACCATTGGTCCCAGCAAATCAGCACGCCAAGTTTGCCGAATTTTGTATCCCACACCGGCCAACCGCTGTCGCCGGGGGTAAAGTAGAATTTTTCCTCAAACGCGGGATCCTGCGGAATGTGGGATTTCCGGTAGAGTCCGAGCAGGCTGCCGTCCGCGTCGTGAATGGCGGCGGTGTTGTGATAAAGCCCCGGGCCGCGGTGCTCGAAGAGCGAGGAAACGATCACAACGCCCAGTTCGCCGGCCAGCTTGCCAAGGCGGTCGGTCACGGGACCGGGCAGTGGATCGGCGAGGTCGAAGCGCGCCGGGTCCTGCAAGGTGCAGAAGTAGGGCGTGAGGAAAAGCTCCTGGGTAACCACAATGTTTGCCCTGTCCGCCGCGGCCTGGCGGATCAGGGATTCATGGTGGTCCAAGGCCTCCGCCTTGGTGGCGAAGGTCCTGGATTGGAGCAATGCGATGCGCGGCATGCGCGGCATGTTTGGTCAAATGCGATAGGAGATCAAGCTCTAGACAGCTCTAGGCAAGGTCGAGGCATCAACAAGGAGTAAGACTACCGCAAAGCCGCAGAGGCCGCAAAGGGTCGCAATGTAAATTGATTGAACCTCCGAATGACCGGGTGATTTGATTTCTGTAAAAACCCAGCCTCAGAAACATTTTTTCATCTTTGCGATACCTTTGCGTCCTTGGCGGCTCTGCGGTACAAACCTCGGATTGAATGCCTTACCCCTGCACGGGCTGCTCGCTCAATCCTCCTCCACCTTGCGGCCGTGTTGGGCGATGATCTTTTGCTCGATTTCGCGTGGGACGTCCTCGTAGTGTTCAAATTTTTCCTTGTGCCTGCCACGGCCGGCGGTGATGGCGCGCAGCTGGCTGGAATATTGGTAAAGCTCGGCCTGCGGCACGTGGGCGACGACCACTTCGAAGCGGCCTTCGGTTTCCATGCCCATGATGCGGCCGCGGCGGCCGGACAAGTCTGCAAGCACCGAACCCACGGCATCCGAGGGCACCTTGATGCGCAGTTCCATCACGGGTTCCAGCAGCTTCGGCTTGGCAATCAGGAAGGCCTCGCTGAACGCTGCCTTGCCGGCGATCTGGAAGGCGATGTCCTTGGAATCCACCGGGTGTTGTTTGCCATCGTAGAAATCGACTTTCACATCGGTGACCGGGAAGCCGCCGTAAGGGCCTGCAGCGCAGGCTGCCTGCACGCCCTTTTCCACCGATGGCACGAACACACGATCCACGTTGTTGCCGACCAGCGACTGGGTGAAGACCATGCCGCTATCGGCTGGCAGCGTCTCGATGCGCATCCAAACCTCGGCGAACTGCCCCGCGCCGCCGGTTTGTTTCTTGTGGCGGTGTTTCGACTCGCCGCGGCCGCTGATCGTCGCGCGGTAGGAAACCCGCGGCTCGACGAGCTCCACATCCACGTTGAAGCGGCGCTTGAGTTCCTCGGTGACGATCTGGAGCTGCAGCCAGCCTTGGCCGGAAACGATCGTCTGACCGATCTCCGGTTCGAAGTGATAATCAAAAGTGGGGTCTTCCTCGCGCAATGAGGAGAGTCCCTCGCCGAGCTTGTTGAGATCCGACTTGGACTTCGCGACCAATGCGCCGCGGGTGTTGGGCGCGGGAAACTCGACGACTGGCAGCGTCACCTGGCGGCTGGCGGAGCAAAGCGTGTCGCCGGAGCGCGTGGCGCGAAGTTTCACCACCGCGCCAATATCGCCGGCATGCAGTGAAGGCACCGGCTCGCGGGCTGAGCCGTTCACGCGGTAAAGCTGGCCCATGCGCTCGTTCTCGCCGCGCGTGACATTGACCAATTCGGTGCCGGAGACGACATCACCGCTGTAAACCCGGAAAAACGACAGGTTGCCGACGTGGTCTTCATGCATCGTTTTGAAAACATAAGCCACCGTCTGGCCGTCCTTGAGATCCACCGTGGCCTCGCTGCCATCGAGGGCATTGCCCTTCACCGTGGCGCGATCCACCGGTGACGATCCATATTTGGCGATGAAATCCAGAATTCTCGCCACACCGATGTTTTTCATGCCAGAGGCCGCAAACACCGGCACCACCAGCCCTTTTTGCACCGCTTCATGCACATGTGCGCGCAGGTCCTCTTCGCTCAGCGTGCCTTGATCGAAAAATTTCTCCATGAGCGAGTCGTCGGACTCCGCCACCATGTCGATCAACTGCCGGTGCAGCTCATTGACCCTCTCCTTGAGCGCTCCCTCGGCCGGTTTTTCCTCAAACTTGCCGCTACCATCGGCCGCGAAGGTGATCACATCCGAGCGCATCACATCCAACACCGAGCGGAAACCCGGGCCCGCATCCACCGGTAGCGTCATCGGGAAAACCCGCGCGCCATAGTGCTCCCGGGCCTCCTCCAGAATGTCGTCAAAACGCGTATTCTCGCGGTCAAGCAGGTTGATCACCAGAAAGCGTGTGATTTCATAATGCTCGGCGGCCGCCCACACTTCATCGGCACCGGTTTCCACGCCGTTCACGCCGCTGATTACGATCATCGCCGAATCCGCCACGCGCAGCGCGCTGAGTGGCTCGCTGATGAAATCCGGCGTCCCCGGGCAATCGATCAGATTCAGTTCGCGGCCAAGCCACTCCTCGGTGAGCACCGTGGCGTGGATCGACTGCTGATGTTCCTTCTCGTCGGGGTGGTAGTCGGACACCGTGTTTCCCTGCTCAATGGTGCCGGGGCGGGTGAGCTTGCCCGCGCAGACCAGCATGGCCTCGCACAGCAGGGTTTTGCCGGTCGAGGCATGGCCGGTGACGGCAAGGTTGCGGATGTCGGGAGCGCGGTAGTCTTTCATAAATCGGTTGGTGGGTTGCTAGGGTTGTTTGAAATTTTGGCAATGAACGGATCGCATCGATCCATTGCCATTACGCGTCGCTGCCCTCCTGCCGTCAACCATCCGCAGCGCTACGCAAATCGAAGCGTGTATTTCCGCAAAATCCGGCCAGTCGGGCATGCGCGCAAGTGCCGGGAGCCGCAGGTTCTCCATTGTGATCAATCCGTTAAAAATCGCCCGCAGGTGGTAATTCTCAGCTGGCTCGGCGTATCATGGACTTGTTTTTGATCGATGCGGCGGGCCCGTTTTTCCGCGATTTGTCGCGCAAGCGCATTAAAACCGCCGGAAGTGGTTCTCCCTCAAGATGGGTATGGCGGGCGCTGTCAATGAACGCTACCCGTCAGCGCATGCTCGCTTATGAACGGATACCGAATGTCTCCACTGCGTTTTGCGCGATGTTCCTGTTTTCCTCGCTTCTCGCAGTAGCGGCTCCACCCAATGAAGACCCTGCGGTGGTCTATAATCTTCCATGGACCTCGAAACTTGCGTGGCAGAACGCTATCGACATCACCGCCGAGAAAGGAGCCGACACCGATGCGAAACTGGCTTCCGCCCAAGCCAAACTTGCCGATCAAGGCGGTGGTGTGGTGTTTTTCCCGGCGGGAACCTATCAGTTCAAGCAGTCGATCAAACTCAAGGACGGCATCGTGCTGCGGGGCGTTCCGCCGGACGGCGAAACCGACGCCCGCAACGAGGCTTACCGATTGGGCTCGGTGCTGGAATTTCCGAAATATCAATTCAACGCCAGCGGCGACGGTACTCCGATCGATACCGCTTTCAAAGCGATCGTATTGGAAAACCCGGCTACCGGATCGAACACCGGCGTGGTGGACCTTGACATCAACCGCGGCCACATCCTTTTCAAACAAGCTGAAGACGGCACTTGCGGTAAGAACCGGTTGGTCGTCGGTTGCATCCTGCGCAACACCGCCTTTGCCGATCCCGGAGTCCCGGATGCATCGATCGGCCAGAAGCCATGGCAGCGCCACACCTGGCGCTTCGGCGCGGCGATCGATGCCAAGAGCTCCGAGAACCTGCTCATCGCCAACAACCGTCTGCCGAAGAGCGGCGATGATGATTTCAAAATGCGGAACTATCTCGTCCAGGATCAGAAAAAGCAGCCTTTCGAAATCGATGGCGTGCCTTTCGATTATGACAACCGCCCCGGCATTTATGCCAATCACGCGAGTCTCGGTGGTCCCGGCGGCAATGGTCCCGACGGCACGCCGGAGACCCATCCGGACGGCTTCCGCAAGGGCGTGGTGATTCGTCACAATTACATCTACAGCACCGGCCGCTGCGCCATCGGTTTTTCCGGCGACGGCACGGTTTGCTCGGACAACGTGATCCGCTCCGCCAAGGACGTCTGGCGGCCGACCGCCACCGGCCGCGACCTGACCAGCGGTTCCTCGACCAATGACAACCGCGCGATGGAAATCCGTGGCTGGCGCTGGACGGTTTCCAACAATGACTACGAGGTCTATCGAAACTGGGCGTTTGATCGGAAGTATTACATCAACGACGGCGAAGGCCTGATGCACGAGGATCACTCCAACAGCACGGTCAAGGATTCCGTGCTCACCGGTAACAAGGGCAACGCCTACCTCTCGATTTACAAGACGGCCGGCATTGACGGGCTGCTCGTCGAGGGCAATGACATCCGCCTCGCGGACAATGCCGGCACCCTGCCCGCGATCTTCGTGGCATCGAACCGGACGAACGACGCCTTCCCCACTCACAACGTGAAAATCATCAACAACACCGTGGGTGGCCAGGGCATCCTGATCGATGGGTCCCAGGAAAGTTCAAACAATTTGATCAAGAGCAACAAGACCGCCGGACCCAGTTATGCCAAGGGCGGAAAATATGTCATCACCAACCAGGCCAACGCCAAGGTGGAGGACAATCATGGCTTTGCAAAAGTGGATGACTCGCCGTGGCTCGGCCAGGAAGCCCGCAAAGCCGCTGAACGGAAAAAGAAGTGAGCACGATGCCCCGGAAACAAATGGGCCTGCTGTCACGCATCTTCGTTCTGATAGCGGTCAGCAGTGCCGCCACCGCTGAAGACCTTCGCACATCGAGCTTCCGGATCACTGACTACGGTGCTCGGTCGGACGCCTCTATTAACTCCACCGTCGCGATCCAGAAAGCCATCGATTCCGCCCACGCCGCCGGCGGGGGAATTGTTCTGTTTCCGCCGGGAAAATACCTATCCGGCACGCTCGAATTGCGTTCGGGAGTGGAACTCAGACTGGAAGCAGGAGCCGTCCTGCTGGCCAGTCGCAATCCCGCCGATTACACGGCCACCGGCATGGACAAGGCGCCGGTTTTCATCAACGGCACCGGCTTGCGAGATGTTGCGATCACCGGCCGTGGCATCATCGACGGGCAGGCGGAACACGTCTGGGAGGACGATGGCAAGGTCGATGGCTTCATCACGGCGGAAACTGAAATCGCCCGCAGTGCCGGGGTGGAAATGAAACGCGCCCATGTGGTGAAGCCGAATCCCTGCCTGTTGGCTCTAAGCGGTTGTGAAGGGGTATTGATTGAGGATGTCGCTTTCCTCCGTTCGCCTTTCTGGGGTGTTCATCTTGGGCTTTGCAAACGAGTCATCGTGCGGGGGGTAAGGATTGAATCCTCACTTGAAATGGGCGTGAACTCGGATGGCCTCGATATTGATAGTTGTCAGGATGTGCGCGTCAGTGGCTGCACGATTTCCACGGGGGATGACGCGATCTGCCTGAAAACCACCAAGCAGTCCGGTGGGGCTCCCTGCGAGGACATCATCGTCACCGGATGCACGTTGGTTTCCACTTCGTGCGCCATCAAGCTCGGCACCGAATCCCACGGCGACTTCCGCCGCATCGTCATTAGTGACTGCATCATCCGTGATAGCAACCGTGGCATCGGCATCATCGTGCGCGACGGCGCAAATGTCAGCGATGTCCTGTTTTCCAACCTCGTCATCGAGTGCAATCGCAAACACTATAACTGGTGGGGCGACGGCGATCCGTTTCGCTTCGTGGTCCTCAAACGCACGCCCGAAAGCCGCGTCGGCTCGATCCGAAATGTGATCGTCTCCAACGTCATCGCCCGCGGTCAGGGAACCAGCGTCATAGCGGGATTTCCAGGCGAGGAGAGTGTCTCGGGCATTACCCTGCGCGGTTTGCACCTGACCATGGAAGCGGAGCGCACCACCGATAAACGTGCCACCAGCGGCTTGATTTTAAGCGATCTCAAGGATGTGACCATGGATGATCTGCGAGTGACATGGGACCCCGCCCGCGGCGTGGAACCGCGATGGACATCGGCGCTCGCGGTGGAGCGTGTTGCCGATCTCCGTCAATTCAATTGCCGCCTCCCGTCGCCGCCTTCACTCGAACTGCCGCCTTTACCTGACAAACCATGAAACTGCCGATCACAGGATTTGTAAAACTGTGTGCCTATTGCTTGCTCGTATGCACAGGACTCGCCGGATCAGCTTTCGCGAAACGCGAAATTCTGTCACTCGACCGCAGTTGGCGTTTCCATCAGGGCGACATCGCGTTTCCCATCGCGAAGAATCACCATCAGACCTACAGTCTCGCCAAGGCCGGAAATGCGAATGGACCCGCTTCGGCGGGATTCGACGACACCGGCTGGCGCGTGCTCGATCTGCCGCACGACTGGGTGGTCGAGGGGCCATTCGATGAAACCGAAAACTGCCCGCAAGGCTACCGTCCGCGCGGCATCGGATTTTACCGCCGCCATTTCAAGTTGGATGCGGCGGATGAGGGCAAACATCTCGAACTGCAATTCGACGGCATCGCCACTCATGCCACCGTGTGGTTCAACGGCACGCTCGTCGCGCGGAATTTCTGCGGCTACACCTCGTTCCATGCCGATGTCACGCCCTTGGCGCAATACGGCGACAACCTCAACACCATCGCCGTGCGCGTGGATGCCAACGCGATGGAAGGCTGGTGGTATGAGGGCGGCGGAATCTATCGGCACACCTGGTTGGTGAAGCGCGACCCGCTGCACATCGTCACCGATGGCATCTTCGCTAATCCCGTTAGAAATGCAGATGGCTCTTGGAAACTGCCGGTGGAAGCGACTTTGGAAAACGCCGGAAATGAAACCGCAGCCGCGGAAGTGGAGGTGACTCTGCTCGATCCCGCAGGCGCGGAAATCGGCCGCGCGCGGGTGCCCCTTACGATTGATCCGCTCCGCCGGGGCGTCGCCCGGATGTCGCTGGATGTCGCCTCGCCGAGCCTGTGGTCGGTGGACGAGCCGTCGCTCTATCAGGTCAGGACGCGGGTGCTGCTGGATGAAAAAACCACCGACGAGGTGACGACGCGTTGTGGTTTCCGGACGCTGCGATTTGACGCGAAGCTCGGGTTTTTCCTCAACGACCAGCCGCTCAAGATCAAGGGCACCTGCAATCATCAGGACCACGCCGGGGTGGGAGTGGCGGTTCCTGCCTCGCTGTGGGAGTTCCGCCTGCGCCGTCTCAAAGAGATGGGCTCGAACGCCTACCGCTGCGCGCATCACCCGCCGGCCAAGGAATTTCTCGATGCCTGCGATCGCATGGGCATGCTGGTGATGAATGAAAACCGCAATTTCAACACCAGTGACGAGTGCATCCGCCAGCTTGAATGGATGGTCCGCCGCGACCGCAATCATCCGAGCGTGTTCATGTGGTCGGTCTTCAACGAGGAGCCGATGCAGGGCACCAAACAGGGTTATGAAATGGTGCGCCGGATGGCGGACGTCGTAAGATCGCTCGACTCGACCCGCCCGGTGACCGCCGCGATGAACGGTGGCCATTTGGCGCCGGTCAATGTCTCGCAGGCGGTCGATGTCGTGGGCTTCAATTACTCGGTGGATAGCTACGATGTGTTTCACGAGCGCAACCCGGACAAACCGATGATCAGCTCCGAGGACACCGCCGCGTTGATGATCCGCGGCGAGTATGAAACCGACCGGCAAAACCACATCATCGCATCCTACGATGACGAGGCCTCGTCCTTTGGTAACACCCAGCGTGATTCATGGAAACGGATCGCCACGCGGCCGTTTGTCGCGGGATCGTTCGTCTGGACGGGCTTCGACTATCATGGCGAGCCGACGCCGTTCACCTGGCCCACGGCGGGTTCGTTGTTTGGGTGCATGGATCTTTGCGGCTTCCCCAAGACCGCGTTTCACATCCGCCGCGCGCTGTGGGTGAAGGACGAACCGGTGTTGCATCTCGCGCCGCATTGGAACTGGCCGGGCCGTGAAGGGAAGCCGGTCAAGGTGCTGGCCATCACCAACGCCGAGCGCGTGGAACTCAAGCTCAACGGCAAATCACTCGGTGTGAAACAACTTGATCCCTTCGACTACGCCGCATGGGAAGTTGAATATCAGCCGGGGAAACTGGAAGCCATCGCCAGCAAGGATGGCCGTGAAATCGCCCGCAGCACCGTGGAAACCACCGGCCCGCCGGTGGCGTTGAGACTCACCCCCGACCGCAGCTCCATCGCCGGCGACGGGCGCGACGCGATGCCAGTCACCGTGGAAGCACTCGACGCGGATGGCCGCCCGGTGCCAACGGCCAACCTGCCGGTCGAGTTTGATCTAACAGGACCGGGGGCGGTCATCGGCCTCGCCAATGGCGATCCGAACAGCCATGAGCCGGAGAAGGGAAACCGCCGGAGTTTGTTCAACGGGTTGGCACAAGTCATCGTGCGGAGCATGCCGGATGGCGATCAGCCGCTCGTGCTGCAAGCCAAGGCGGCGGGACTGGCCCCGGCCATTCTAACTATCGATGTGAATGCGGTTGCCGCGCCGCCATGGATTCCTCCCGCCCGGCCGACCTTCACGCTGCTGAAGTGGCGGATGTCGCCGTCCAGCGCCACGCCGCCTGACCCGAACCAGCAGATCGCGAGCAACGACCAGAATACCTGGCAGGAAGTGTGGACCGACAAGCTGCGCGAATTTCCAAACGGAAATTTTGCGATATTCCGGACCACCTTCGAGCCATTCCACGCAGTCCGCAAATCGGGGGGAAGCATCACATTTGCCGCTATTACCGGCAAAGCCCAAATCTGGCTGGACGGCAAACAGGTCGGCAACAAGGACCGCTTCGAACCCGCTCCGCTGACGATTCAACTGCCGCCGGGCGAGGGGATGCGGACCTTGAGCCTGCTCATCGAAACCCGCCCCGGCGAACCAGCGGGCATGGATCGGACGGTGACGGTGGAGCCGATCACATTCACTCGTTGAGAGATGTTAGATGCAAGGAGGACAGGCTTCCAGCCTGTCTCGGAAAGCGGGCATCTTGCCTGCCGTGGCGGTTTTTCACGAAGAAAAGTCCAGGCTGGAAGTCCCGACTCCGAAACAGCCAGGATGGCTGTTTTCCTCAAGGTTCAACACGGACGGTAGCGTAGCCACGGAGATCGGCGGAGGATGCGCCGGCGTGCAGTTGCCACTCGCCCGGCGCGATGGCATAACTGGATTTTGATTCATCCCAATGGCGCAAAGTTTGCACCGGCACCGGAATGGTGATCTTGCGGGATTCTCCGGCGGCAAGGGTGATCCTATGGAACCCCACCAGACGGCGCAGAGGATCGCCCGCTGCGTTTTGCTTCCGCTGGGCGTAAATCTGGACCACCTCGTCGGCGGTCATGCGACCGGTGTTGGTGATTTCCAACGAGACGGACAGGCTTTCATCCGGTTTTGCCTGCGCCGGCGCAACCTCCGGCGTTCCGTAGCGGAACGCTGTGTATGAGAGCCCGTGGCCGAACGGATAGAGTGGATTGCCGGTGAAATACCGGTATGTGCGGCCGGGCGTTGTGTTCATGGCATAATCGTCGAAGTGCGGCAGGTCGGCGTCGGATTGATAGAAGGTGATCGGCAGCCGCCCGCCCGGACTGCGCTCGCCCAGCAGGATGGAGGCAAGGGCATCGCCGCCGCGCTGACCGTAATACCAAGCGTGAAGGATGGCATTGGGCGAAGTCGTGTCGAAGGCAAGCGTGCTTCCGCCGGTGAGCACCACGGTGAATGGTTTATCTAACAATTTTACTTTTTCCAACAACTCCTGCTGGCAGGCAGGAAGCTGGATGCTGGTGCGGTCGCCACCCGTGAACCCGTCGATATCGATTTTCATTTCCTCGCCTTCGATGTCCGGGCTGAGGCCGAGTGCGAGCAGGATGTGATCGGCCTCGCGGGCGGCTGCCAAAGCGTTTTCCAACCGGTTTTCACGCGTTGTTGATGATCGGGATGACGCCAGCCGATGAGGATTTTTCCAAAAACGGGGTGGCGCTGCGAGAACTCGATGCGGATGGGCAAGGCTTTGCCGGCCTTCATCGCCACGGGGATCTCGAACACCTTGCTTTGGTGTTTGCCGAACTCGTCGAGTTTCACCTTGCCGTCGATGAGGACGCGGATGCCGCCGAAAGTCTCGGCGTGAATGATGTATCTGCCGTCTTTGGGTGCCACCAGCACGCCGGACCAGCGCACCGAGGCCTGCACCCTTGGGAACACGGCCTGCGGATCTGACAGGCTCCAGTGATGGTCGAGCGCGGTATCCGTCAGGCTGCGGATCGGGGTTCCTTCGAGCTCGGTGTTGTCGAAAACCTCCATCGTCAGGCCGGAGGTTTTTCGTGACGCATCGGTGAAAATCTCGCTGGTTTCAAAGGGTTCTGAAATGTCCTTGAAGCCGGTGGCGATCGGCACTGCGGAATGGTGGAGGATTTTGACACCACGGGGTTCGAGTTGTTTTTTCAGCCCTGCGAGCAAGGTGACCGGCGCTTTCGGGGTCCCGTGGTAATTGCCGAGTAGCGCGGGCAAGCTGTCCGCCGTGGGGCCGAGCACGGCAAGGGTTTTGATGGAATCCGGTGCCCATGGCAAATGGCCGTCGTTTTTCAGCAGGACGATGGATTTTTCAGCGGCTTCCAGAGCCAGCGCGTCATGCTCCGGCTTGCAGTTCTCGCTGTAGGGAATCGAGGCATGGCTCACGGTTTCCGGCGGATCGAGCATGCCGAGTTGGAATCTCAGACGCAGCAGGCGGGCCAGCGAGCGATCCACATCTTCCTCGCTGACCAATCCGCTGCGGACGGCTTCCGGCAGGGCCTTGAAGGTTTCACCGCTGCACAGATCGTTGCCCGCCTTGACGGCCAGCGCGCTGGATTCCTCTGCGGTCTTGGCGAATTTGTGGGTGGCATGGATGTCGAACACGGAATCCACATCGCCGACGACAGCCCCTTGGAAACCCCATTCCTTGCGCAGCACGCTGTCCAGCAACATCGCGCTTGCCGAGCAAGGCGCACCATCCACGGCGTTGTAGGCCGCCATCAGCGACATCGCGCCGCCCTCGCGGATCGCGGTTTCAAAAGCCGGGAAATACGTCTCGCGCTTGTCACGTGCGGAAACCTTCGCATCGAACACATGGCGCGATGATTCCGGCCCGCTGTGGATGGCGAAATGTTTCGCCGTGGCCACGGTTTTCAGATGCTTCGGATCGTCGCCCTGCAAGCCGCTGATGAAGGCGACCGCGAAACGACCTGTTAGAAACGGGTCCTCGCCATAGGTTTCATGGCCACGGCCCCAGCGCGGATCGCGGAAGATGTTGATGTTGGGCGACCACATAGTGAGTCCCTGGTAGCGGGCGGTATTGCCTTGCTGGGTGCGGGCGAACTCGTGGTATTTCGCCCGCGCCTCGGTGGCAATGGCGCTGGCGATCCGGTGATGGAGGTCCGGGTCCCATGTGGCCGCCAAGGCGATCGCCTGCGGGAAAACCGTCGCCTCGCCAGCCCTCGCCACGCCGTGGAGCGCTTCGTTCCACCAATGGTAGGCGGGGATGCCGAGCCGCGGAATCGCCGGGCTATCCATCATCATTTGCGCGGCTTTTTCCTCCAGACTGAGACGCGAAACCAGATCCGCCACCCGTTCGTCAAACGGGCGGGATGGATCCCGGAACAATTCGGACTCAGGCTCCGCGTCCGCTGGGACGCACAACAACAGGGCAACAAGGGCTGTGGCGGATTTCATGGGGTGCTATCGGTGATTTGGAACTCCATCCTGATTCATTGCCAATTGCCCGAAAATCACTGAAACAAGGTATTTCAACGCACCAGAGAAGCAAGGTGGCAAGGCGTGGCAGATCGGCCTTCCTGTCACCGTCTCACTGATTTATGGTATGGCTGATGGCCGCAAATCACTGATATTTACATGGTAGTCGCACGACACGCCAGAATCACCGACAAATCCATCTCTGGCGAAGGTCATCCGAACATGATCCAGAAATCCAAAAACCCACCCGGCTCCAAACCCTACGAGATGTATTCCCGCAAGCCCCTTGGGCAGCCGGGCTTCGCGCTGGTGGTGCCTCTCAGCCTGATGATCCTGCTCACCGTGGTGGCGGTAGGCTTGTTGACCTTGTCATCGATTTCGCTCCGCAGCGTCTCCAGCGAGTCCGCGATGTCCGAAGCCCGTGCCTCCGCCCGCTTGGCCCTGATGCTCGCCATCGGCGATTTGCAGAAAGAAATGGGACCTGACACCCGTATTTCCACCGCGGCAGACCAACTGGCCGGCAGCGGTTCTGCGCCACAAGCCAATCCCCGCGTGTGGACGGCGGTTTATGATGCGTGGGCAGCGCCTGCGAATCCCGCCAATCCAGATTCCCGCCCGAGTCCGGCTTTCCGGCGTTGGCTGGTATCCGGCTCGGACGCGCAGCAAAAAGCCCCGGCGACCGCTTCCGCCTCACTCACAGCCGCAAATTCTGTGGAACTCGTCGGCAAGGGAACCCTCGGCGCGGCCACCACTGCCGGACTCGTTGCGGTGCCATTTCTCGATCAGAAAACCGGCACTGCCACCACCGGGCGCGTCGCCTGGTGGATTGGCGACCAAGGCGTGAAAGCCGCGATCTCCACGCCGCAGCCGGATGTGCCGGGCACCGACCGCCGCATGGTCCGAAATGGCTTGCAGGGCGCGCCACGCAATGCGGTGCAGCTTGCGAAAACCATTGCCAGTGAGCCGTTCAAAAACCTTGCTGCGGATGACGCCCGCCTGCAACTCGTCACGGGTTGGAAGCAGGCGGGATTTCTCAGCGATACGCCGGATGGTCCGAAGCCGCTTTTCCACGACCTGGCCTCCAGCACCAACGGTCTGCTCACCAATGTCCGCGCCGGTGGTTTCCGCAAGGATTTCTCGATGTATCTCGAAAGCAGCGCCCCGCCCGCTTTGTTCCCGCCCCCGCTGGTCGGCTCAAACGGTGCGCTCTATCAGGTCAACGGCCAGGCGGCATCCGCATCGGCGAGCTGTGGAGTTATTACAATCTCTACAAGCAGCTCCAGACATCCGCGATCACTTTCACCACCGGCGGCACTGCCAGCGGAACCGTCAATCCGCATTTGAAAGCAGCTGGCAATTTGGCGACCGCACAGGCTGACAATTTCTTTTATTTCAAGAGACCGGTCATCATCAGCTATAAGGCGCTGTTCTCGTTCTATGTCAAACCCGGAACCACCACCAAGGAACTGGCCTTCGTGGTCGATCCGGTCATCACATTCTGGAATCCCTATGACGTGCCGATTTCGCTGTCACCCGCTTACAACTCAATCCGCTTCCTCAAGATCCCTTATCAAATCAACGGTCTCACCGTGACGGTGGGTGATGCCACCAAGACGGTTGGAGCTGTCAATCTCGGCGGCAAAGGCTCCTCCAACTTCGCCAGCACGACCGACTACAACTATCTCACTCTGCGCGCAGGGAAAACCTCGCCCATTGTGCTGAGGCCGGGCGAGGTGCTGGTGTATGCCCAGCCGGCAAACACCGCTCCAGTCAAAGGCGACGTGGTCAACAACAGCAACACCATTGATGGCAAGGCGGGCTACAGCTTTGGTGGCGGCATCTATTACCCGATGAAGGACAGTGCCGGCGCGCCGGTCACCATTCCGGCCACTACCAACACTTCGCAACAGGTGGTCATCAATTTCTCAAGTATTACGCCCAATCAGGAAACGATTGTCCAGGGTGTGTCCGGATCAGCCTCAGTTTCGGTGAATCACTCCGAAACCTATCTTTTCGAGGATCGGAACAGCTTGGGCCCATTCCTCGGAATCGGCGGGACTTTTGTGGATTTCTGGAAGGGTCTGCATCCTCACACCGCAGTGAAGCCAAACCGCTTCACCGCGGATCAAAAAACCGGCACCTTCAAGAGCTTTCCCGCCGGAAGCGTCACCATTGATGCGCAGGCCGGTGCGACCAATGATTTGAAGAAACCCTTTCTCTATTATTCCTACGATGCCAAGACCGAGGAAGATTCGCTGCGCGGCGGTCAGTTTCTCAGCCGCCTCAATCCATCGGCCCCAACGGTGGACTTCGGCGATCTATCCGATGCCGAACTCGACACTCTGCCGTTTGAAATCCACATCGAGAGCAACACCTCTTCGGCCTTGAACTCGGTGATCGACCAGGATCCTGCCAACGGCCGTGGATTCTTCGGTGGCGGAAGCACGGGCAATTTCGGTTCAACTTTCGTCACCACCCACTCGGTGCCGCGCGAACCGCTGGTTTCTCTCGCGGCACTACAACACTCGATGGCCAACGGCTTCAATCGCGACAAGCCCGACACGACCGGAGCCGCCTACGGATTCAGTCCCTTGGATCAGTATAGCAACCATAGTATCCGCCTGCCGATGCTACCGCAGATTTCGCATGCGGTTGGCAACTCGCTCGCACCTTCCGTGCTGGCGAAGGACCAGACGGAAGGCGCGCTTTCCGGCGGCCGCGCACTGGCCGATCATTCATATCTCGCCAACAAGGCGGTGGTCATCAACTCCGGCGACGTGAACTTCCGTGGCGGCGACGTTTATTTTTACAACCATGCCGGCAAACCGGTGCTCGGCTACGTGGGAACCTCCAAGTTCCTGCTCAATCCCGGCCAAGGAAAACTTCTGCGGCCCGAGGGCGCGAAGGAGGAAACCTATTACGACGTCGGCTTCGGCGTCCGCGAGGCCGAGGGCGACCGGGTGATGCGCACCATGCGCTGGCCGGTGCTCACGCGCAGCCGCTCCTATGTTTTCTTCTATCAGAACCCGGTGAAAGACCGCATCGACTACCGGGCGGTGGATGAATTCGTAGCACCTCCTGAAGAAAATCAGGCAGCTCCTCGAGACGATTGAAATTGACCGGTCTGGTGAGTCTAAGCCGCAACCATGCAGCAGGGTTTTCATGGGGTGGTTTGTGACGGATTACTGCGAGACTCGGCGCGGCTTCGTTCGCCCGGAACTTCGAGAGGATCAGCTTGGCTTCCGCCAATATGGCGAGCATAGAATGATGGCAGCGCTTGATCCCCAAGCGGGGATGCGCGCAAAGTTCAGAGCGAAATACAAGCGGCGGATTTCCTCAGGCCATTGCTTATGCTACGGATGCGGTCCGTTTCTCCTTAACTGAAAATCTCCGCTTGCCGGTGGCCGCCAATCCACTGCATTCTCGAACCCATGAATGAGGAAAATTCGTTGTGGAAAGACCACTCGTCGCAGTGGCTCAATTTGGGTGCCTATGCCGTATCGGCAGTGGTCGCCGCAGGCATCATCATCGGCGGTATCGTATTGGCATTTCCGCCGGTCTTCGCTGCCTTGGCCGTGCCCTTGCTCTACGCATTTTGGAAATACCTGGTCGTGCGCACCCGCGTGTATGAACTCACCTGCGAACGCCTGCGCATCACCAGCGGGGTCATCAACCAGCATATCGACGAGATCGAACTCTACCGCGTCAAGGACACGTTGGTCCTGCGCTCATGGTGGATGCGCCTCACCGGTCTGGCCTCCGTCTCGCTGGAAACCTCTGACCGCTCGCTTCCAAGCCTCGTCATCCCCGCCATCCTTGATGGCTGGAAAATGCGCGAACTCCTCCGTAAACAGGTCGAGATCCAGCGCGACAAGAAGCGCGTCCGCGAAATGGATTTCGACGAAGTCGGTGACGGCGGCATTGCTTGATTCCCCTGCTTGAGCCGCAGGCTTGCAATCGGGGGTGATCCACCGCAGTCTTTCCGCCCACCATGAGCGACAAAGCCCCTTGGATTACCTATCGGCCGGAACTGAAAGTGCTGGATTGCACGATTCGTGACGGCGGCCTCATCAATAATTCCCGCTTCAGCGACGAGCAGGTGCGCGCGGTCTATCGGGCGTGCATCGCTGCCGGCATCGACTACATGGAAATCGGCTACAAAAATGATCCGACTGCGTTTCCCAAGGACAAATTCGGCCCGTGGCGCCACTGTGAGGAAGAGGACATGCGCCGCGTCGTGGGCGACCACAGCTTCGAAGGCACCGGCCTGAAACTCGCAGCCATGGCAGATGCCGGCGGCAAGAGCGATTGGAAAAACCAGATCATCCCCGCCCGCGACAGCGTGCTGGATGTGATCCGCGTGGCCTGCTACGTGCACCAGATTTCCGAAGCCGTGGAAATGATCGAACACTGCACCGCGCTCGGCTACGAGACCACCCTCAACATCATGGCCATCTCGGTGGTGGCCGATAACGAGATCGACCAGGCTCTGGAGATCGGCGCGCAATCGTCCGCCGGAACCGTCGTCGTGGTGGACAGTTATGGAAACCTCTACCGTGAGCAGATCGACCACCTGGTGCGCAAATACACCAAGGCTATGGAAGGCACCGGCAAGCACATCGGCATGCACGCCCACAACAACCTGCAGCTCGCCTTCGCCAACACGGTGGAGGCCATTATCCTAGGTGCAAACCGCGTGGACGCCACCATGATGGGCCTCGGCCGTGGTGCCGGCAACTGCCCGATGGAGCTTCTCCTGGGTTTCCTGCGCAATCCGAAATTCAAACTGCGCCCGGTCATCGACTGCATCCAGAACACGATCATGCCCATGAAGCAGCAGTTCGACTGGGGCCCGTCGATTCCCTACAACCTGACTGGCCAGATGAACCTGCATCCCAAAAGCGCGATGGCATGGCGGGAGGGCTCCACGCCGGACGACTATCTCGGGTTTTACGACCAGACGATGACCGAGGTCTGAGCGGTCTGGATTTTGAATGTCCTGCCTTGATTTGAAATCCGGATCATCGCCAAAGCGCGTGAAAGAGAGTTGGAACATTGATCCAACAAAGCATCACCAATCAGCATGCCAAGGCCCCCGCGATGGCCTTCAGGTGCGCAGGGGTGGTGCCGCAGCAACCGCCGACGATGAGCGCACCGGCGTCTAGCAGCCGCGTGGCGGTCTCCGCCATTTCCCCGGGAGTCGCCAGATAGAGCGCCGCGCCGTCCACTTGGCGGGGGGCTCCGGCATTCGGTTGGATGATGACATGGGCGCTGCCCGCGGCGGCGGCGATTTCCTTGCAGAGCGCCACGTAGTCGTCAAGATCGAGCGCCGCACCGCAGTTGGCCCCGACAATTTTCGCGCCAGCATCCACGGCGCGTTGGATGGCCTCGGCCACCGGGGTGCCCATCATGGTGCGGAATTCGCCGTTTGCGGTTTTCTGGAAGGCATAGGTGCCGATCACCGGAATGTCCGGATCGCAGGAAAGCGCCGCCTCGATGCCGCAGACCATTTCCGCGGGATCGCTCATGGTTTCCACCAGAATGGCATCCGCACCACCTTCTAACAAAGCCTCGATCTGATCGCGGAAGGCCTCGCGCACCTCGTTCTCGGTGAGGTCGCCGACGGGTTCCAGAAAATCACCACAGGGGCCCACGTCGCCGAGCACCCAGGCATCGTCGCCAGCGGCGGCGCGGGCGACTTGGGCGGCAGCGAGATTGAGAGCGCGCACATCAGCAGCACGGCCGTGGAGATCGAGCACGAAGCGCGAACCGCCGAAGGAATTGGTGGTGATCAATTGAGAACCCGCCGCGCGGTAGGCATCGTGGATGGTCTTCACGTCCTCCGCGCGGTCGATGTTCCATGCCATGCCGCAGGCGCCGCTAGCCATGCCGCGCGCCATCAAGAGGGTTCCCATGGCTCCATCACCACAAACAGGGCGCGCCACCAATTCATCCAACAGGTTATTTCGTTTCACCGGGGCCATCCAAAAACGTGCGGCAGGCAGGCACAAGCCCGGAACTGCAGGATCGCACGGTATCAACAAAGAATCGCACCAAATCACAAGACCACCCGCCTTCGGTGAGTTAGCCTGCGGGCGTCATGAATGATTCCCATCCACTCAGCGCGGCCATCATCGCCGGCAAACGCAAGGAAGTTCCCGAGCTCGTGCAGGCCTGCATTTCCGCAGGAGAAAGCGCACAGTTTATCGTTGAAAACCATCTGGTTCCCGCTATGGCCATCGTCGGCGAGAAGTTCAAAAACAACGAAATCTTTGTCCCCGAAATGCTCATTGCCGCCCGTGCAATGAAAGAGGCGCTCAAGATTCTCGAACCGATGCTGGTGGAAGCCGGCGTGGTGGCCGAGTTCAACGCCGTGATCGGCACCGTCGAAGGCGACCTGCACGACATCGGCAAGAACCTCGTCGCCATGATGTGGAAAGGTGCCAACATCGACGTGATCGACCTCGGCGTGAACGTGCCACCCGCGAAATTCGTGGAAGCGATCCGCGAACACAACGCCAAGCTTGTCGGGCTCTCGGCGCTGCTCACCACCACCATGCCGGCAATGCGGGAAACCGTTAAAGCCATCCGCGAGGCGGGGCTCACGCCGAAGATCATGATCGGCGGCGCACCCATCACCAGCGAGTATGCCAATGAGATCGGAGCCGACGGTTATGCCTCGGATGCCGGCAGTGCGGTGGATGCCGCGATGGCTCTTTTGAAATCCTGAGCCTCCGCATCTTCATGGACCGCCAATACTATCTCAATCACGCCGCGGGCGGATTAAAAATGCCCATCGGCACTCATCTGGTGCTGCATGAACATGCCGATCACGCCAGCATCCCTGATGATGGGCGGCGTCTGGGCGGAGTGATCGAGGAGGCTGCACGGCGCTTCCGCTGTCCGATGGCGCTGCCGCTGATGGACTTGAAGTTGGAGAAGGAAGCTCTGCTGCTCGCCCGCGGCATCGCAGCGGCGGAGATCGATTCATTCCACTTCGATGAAACACCGGCGGACGATTGGGAAGTGCCGCTCACCCGCAAGATGGATGCCGTCTGCGAGGCGATCCATTACATCGCTACCGAAACCGATCTGCTGCCGGTGGGCATGGGCATCGGCCCGTTTTCGCTGATGACCAAACTGATCAGTGATCCCATCACGCCGGTATTCCTGGCAAGCGATGGTGCGACGGCCGATGACGAGGAAGAAGTAGGATTGGTCGAAAGGCTGCTGGAACTTTCCTCGAAAACCATCCGCCTCTATCTGAACGCGCAGATCCAAGCCGGTGCCAAGGCCATCATCCTGTGCGAGCCTGCCGCAAACAAAGTGTATTTCTCGCCAAACCAACTGGAAGAGAGCTATGATGTTTTCGACCGCTATGTGATGAAGCTCAACCACGAGATCCGCGAGCAACTGCGCGCGGCGGACGTCGATCTGATCTTCCACGACTGCGGCGAACTGACCGACGGCATGGTCAGCCGCTATGCGGCGCTTGATCCGGCGATGATCAGCCTCGGTTGCTCGCGCCAGCTTTGGGAAGACGCAGCACTGATCCCGAAATCCACCGTGCTTTACGGCAACCTGCCAACCAAACAATTCTACTCGGACGAGTTGGTAAGCGTCGCCAAGGTGCGGGAACTTTCCAATCAACTTCTGGAGCGCATGCGCGACGTGGGCCACCCCTTCATCCTCGGCAGCGAGTGCGACGTGCTCAGCGTCCCGGGCTATGAACAAACCATCAAGGCCAAGGTGGATGAGTTCCTGAAAGACGGATAGTGCCAGGCCTCAGAACGGCGGCAGGCCGAACATTTCCGGCAGCGCCTCGCGCGGCCGCCAGGTGAGGATTTCCGGATCACCGGCAGTGATTAGCACAGTGTGTTCGAAATGCGCGGAGGGCTTGCTGTCCTCGGTGATGACCGTCCAGCCGTCGTCGAGGATTCGCACAGAAGGCACGCCGGCGTTCACCATCGGCTCGATGGCAAGCGTCATGCCGGGCATCAGCACCGGCGACTTGCCGTTGGGCCGGTAGTTGGGCACCTGAGGTTCCTCGTGCAGGCGTCGGCCCACGCCGTGGCCCACGAACTCGCGCACTACCGTGAATCCCCTCGGTTTGACAAAAGCCTCCACCGATCCGCAGAGATCGGCGAGCCGGCGGCCGGCGCGGGCGTGCGAAATCGCCTCGAACAACGATTGTTCGGTGGCCGCCAACAACAGCTTGGTTTCCAACGGAATGTCACCCGCGGCAATGGTGGTGGCGTTGTCACCGATGAAACCGCCCTTGATGATGCCCACATCGATCTTGACGATGTCTCCCGGCATGATGCGGCGTGGTCCGCCGATGCCATGCACGACTTCTTCGTTGACGGAGATGCAGATTTGCCCGGGAAACCCGCGGTAGTTGAGAAAGGCGCTGCGGCAGTCGTGCTGGCGCATCAACTCAGCCGCCATGTGGTCGATCTCGCCGGTGGTGCGACCGGGCTTCACCTCGTGGGCGAGCGCCTGCAGGATGTTGGCCGCAGTGTTTCCCGCAATCCGCATCGCCTGGATCTCACGGGGCGACTTGATGGGAATGCGGTTGCGGCGCATGCTTTAACTTTTCTTAGGGCACGGAGCGATTGCAGCTCACTGGTGGGCGCTCTTGTAGATGTAAGCGGTGATGGCCAGCACGACGAGCACGGCGATGATAGTCCATAGATAGACAATGGCAGTTCGCGGCGCGGCGTTGCTGCCTTGTTGGAGGCGGTCGTAGCGGCCCTTGAGTTTGCCTTTGCGCAAAAAGCCGTCGTAGTGCTTCTGGAGCAACTGGGTTTCCACCTGGCGCATCACGTCGAGCACGACGCCCACCATGATGAGCAGCGAGGTGCCACCGAAGAATTGCAGCACCAGCGAACCGGGTGGCAAGCCTACCAGAGCGCCAACGCCAACCGGCAGCACGAACAGAATGGTGAGGAAAATAGCGCCTGCGAAAGTCAGGCGGGTCATCGTGAAATCGAGAAAATCCGCAGTGGGTTTGCCGGGGCGCACACCCGGGATGTAGCCGCCATTGCGCTTGAGGTCCTCAGCGATCTGCGAGGGCTGGAACATCATGGCCACCCAGAAATAGGAAAACAGGAAGATGCCGATGCCGCCGAGAATGTAATACCAGGTTCCACCGCCGACGAGTTCGCCGTAGAGCTTGGTGGCCCAGCCTTGGCCGGCGAAGAACCATTGCAGCATCATGGGTGGCAGTGAAAGCACCGCCGAGGCGAAGATAATCGGCATCACACCGGCGTAGTTCACTTTGAGTGGCAGATACTGCGTCTGGCCGCCGAACTGTTTACGACCGACCACGCGCTTGGCGTATTGCACTGCGATGCGGCGCTGCGCCTGGGTGATTGAAACGGTGGCGGCAATCACGATGAGCAACAGCGCGATCATCACCACCATCATGATGGCGCGGAACGAGCCCGCATCACCGGAGACAAAATATTTCCAAGCTTGGATCAGCGCGCCCGGCAGGGCGGAGATGATGTTGACGGTGATGATGATGGAAGTGCCGTTGCCGATCCCCTTCTCGGTGATCTGGTCACCGATCCACATCAGCAGCACGGTGCCAGCGACGATGGTCGTGACGGTCAGAATCATCCATAAAACCGAGGGATCCGGCACTAGGTCGCCGAAGCGCTCGATCCCGGCCATGTAAGGAATGTTGCCGGGGCTGGTTAGCGATTTCGCGACGAAGAACCCCTGGACCAGTGCGATGCCGATGGTGATGTAGCGGGTGTATTGGGTGATTTTCTGGCGGCCACCGTCCTCACGGGCGAGGCGCGAAAGCTTGGGCACCACCGCCGTCATGAGCTGCACCATGATCGATGCGGAAATGTAGGGCATGATGCCCAGAGCGAAAATGCCTGCCTGTTGCAGGCCGCCACCTGAGAAAACGGTGAGCAACGCGGTGATGCCGCCAGTCGGGCTGGTGGGATCCTGCTTCTGCACATCGTCCAGCCAAGCTTGGATGACCGTTGCATCCACACCGGGCAGCGTGATGTGCACGCCGAGACGGATGATGACGATCAGGGCGAGGGTGAAAAGAATGCGGTCCCGGAGCTCCGGGATTTTCCAGGTATTGGCAAAGGCGGAAATCATAACGATGGATGGAAGGGAAAGACGCGCGGGTTATATACACGGCGAGGAAGCGTGCAAGCGCTTCCCCACCGGAAATCAGGAACTGGAAATGGCGGCGGAGCAGGCTCTTAAGCCTTGATGGCACCACCGGCTTTCTCGATCTTCTGGCGGGCGGTGGCGCTGACCTTGTTCACCTCGATGGTGTAGGCCTTTTCCACTTCGCCATCGCCAAGGAGTTTCACTTGATCGCAGCGGCCATTGAGCAGGCCGGCCTTGCGGAGCGATTCCTCGTTGATGACCGCGCCAGCCTCGAAACGACCGTCGAGATCACCGACGTTGACGGTGCCGACGACATCGCGGAAGTCGAAGTTGTTGAATCCGCGCTTGGGCAGGCGGCGGTGAAGGGGCATCTGGCCGCCTTCGAAACCGACGCGTGTGCCGGAACCGGAGCGGGCCTTCTGGCCCTTGTTGCCTTTGCAGGAGGTCTTGCCGTGGCCGGAGCTTTCGCCGCAGCCAAGGCGCTTGTTACCGCGCTTGGCACCGGGGTTGGGGCTGTAGTCGTGAAGTTGCATGAGAGATAGTGGATAGTGGATAGTGGATTGTGGATGGATGCGAGAAAGGATGGAGTGGAGCGCCGGGCTTTCGCCTTGTCTTCAATCTACCATCTTCGATCTACGATCCCCGATCATCAAATGGCCTTCTCGCGTTTCTTTTTCCCACGTGATCCGAGGATCTGGTCGCGGGTGCGGAGTTGGGAGAGGGCCTTGAGGGTGGCTTTGACGACGTTGGCGTGATTGGAGGAGCCCATCGACTTGGCGAGGATGTCGCGGATGCCGACTGCTTCGCAGACGGCGCGGACACCGCCACCGGCGATGATGCCCGTTCCCGGCGATGCGGGCTTGAGCAGCACCTTGCCGCCGCCGTATTCGGCGTAGATTTCGTGAGGAATGGTGCCATCCACGATGCTCATCGGCTTGAGCACCTTGCGGGCTCCTTCGCTGGCTTTCTTGATGGCGTCGGCCACTTCGTTGGCCTTGCCGAAGCCGAGGCCGACCTTGCCGATCTTGTCACCGGAGACAACGAGTGCGGAAAAGCTGAAACGACGGCCGCCTTTGACGACCTTGGCGCAGCGGTTGATAAAGACGACCTTTTCGGAAAGCTCGTTGCCTTCGGAATCGGTGGGAGCCTGGCGCTCTTCACGGCGTGGGCCGCTACGGCCGCGACCACCGCCGCCACCGCCTTGATATCCGCCGCCTTGGCCGCGGTTGCCTTGATAGCCACCGTGTTGCTGACCGGAATTTGCAACCGGTCCCAATGCTGGCGCAGGAGCTGCGGCTTCGACTTGGGCGGGCGTTTCGTTTTCTGGAATTGTTACCATGATGTGTGTCTGGTCGGAGCGTTAGAATTGGAGGCCGGCTTCACGCGCCGCTTCAGCGAGTGCTTTGACTTTGCCGTGGTAGAGGTGGCCGCCACGGTCGAAGACCACGGCGCTGATATTGGAACCCTTGGCGCGCTCGGCGAGGAGCTGGCCGACCTTCTGGGCGCTCTCGACGTTGGACGAGGCCTTCTCGAAACTCTTGTCCATGGTGGAGGCGGAGATGAGTGTCCTGCCGGCCGAGTCGTCGATGACTTGGGCGTAGATGTGTTGATTGGAGTAATGGACAGCCAGGCGCGGGCGCTCGGCTGTGCCGGTGACCTTGCGGCGGATGCGTTTGTGAATCCGCTGGCGGATCGTCTTGCGATTGATAGTGCTCATGTTGCCGGAGATGGTTGGGATTATTTGCCGACGCTCTTGCCTTCCTTGCGGCGCACGTGTTCGTCGGAATAACGGACGCCCTTGCCCTTGTAGGGCTCCGGCGGATAGTAGCCGCGCACTTCGGCGGCGAATTGGCCGACGAGTTGCTTGTCGATGCCTTCCACCTTGATCTTGGTGTTTTCGTTCACTGTGACGGTGAGGCCGGAGGGAATCGGGTGGAGCAGCGGGTGCGAGCGACCGAGTGACAGATCGAGGTCCTGGCCCTTGACTGCGGCACGCAGGCCGACGCCGTGGATTTCAAGGCTCTTTTCGAAACCTTTGGAAACGCCGATGATCATATTGTGGATCAGGCTGCGGGCGGTACCGTGGAGGGCGCGGATCTGACGGGCTTCGGTGGCGCGGGAAACGATGACGTTGCCGTCCTCATTTTTGAGCGAGATGCCTTCGGGAAGATTGAAATCGAGTTTGCCTTTGGGGCCTTCGACAACAACGGTGCGGCCGTCGAGCTTGACGGCGACTTTTTCAGGGAGAGAGATGGGCTTGAGTCCGACTCGTGACATGGTGATGTTTTCCTTTCGCGAGTTATGGGTTTACCAGACGTTGGCGAGGAGTTCGCCGCCTAGTTTCTGACGCTTGGCATTGCCGCCGGACATCACGCCTTTCGAAGTGGAAAGGATTGAGATGCCAAGGCCGGACATGACGCGTGGGATTTCTCCGGCACCGACGTAATGGCGGCGGCCGGGAGTGGATACACGCTTGAGATCGGTAAGAACCGGGCGGCCGTCCACAAACTTGGGCTTGACCTTGATGCCGGTGCGCTTGCCGGTGACGACTTCGTAATTCCAGATGTAGCCTTCCTCTTGGAGGATGCGGGCGATGTCGGCCTTGATCTTGGAATAGGGGGCGGTGAATTCCTCATTGCCGGCACGGGCGGCGTTTTTGAAACGCGTGAGGAAGTCTGCGATGGGATCGGTGAGAACTGCCATGGTGGTGATTCTTTAAAGGTTCGTGAGGATTGGCAGATCAAACTGCGGCGGCCGCTTCGGCTTCGACTTCGTTGGCTTTTTTCATGTCGCGGAACGGCATGCCAAGCTCCATGAGCAGGGCGCGTCCTTCGGCATCGGTGGTGGCGGAGGTGACAAAAATCAGGTCGAACCCGATCTGCCGCTTGATCTGGTCGATCTCGATTTCCGGGAAAATCGATTGTTCCTGGACACCGCAAGCATAATTGCCGCGGCCGTCGAACGACTTCGAGGAGATGCCACGGAAGTCGCGGATGTTTGGTGCGGTGATGTTGATGAAGCGGTGCATGAACTCCCACATGCGGGCACCGCGCAGCGTGACGCGGGCACCGAGCACTTCGTTTTCACGCAGCTTGAAGTTGGCGACGGATTTCTTCGAATAGGTGACCGAAGGCTTCTGGCCGGTGATCTTGGTGATTTCGGCCACGGCGTCATCGACGGCGACTTTGCGGTCCGGGGATTTGCCCATGCAGGAGGTGACCACGATTTTCTCGAGGCGGGGAACCTGATGGGAGTTGGTGTATCCAAGCTTCTTCGTAAGAGCCGGGACCACCTTGTCCTTATAGTATTGTTGTAGTGCGGGTGTGCTCATTGTTTTTGCGGGTCAGCGCGGTTTGGTGTCAGGCGCTTAAGCGCGGGCGGAGGCGGATGCCTCAGCCCACTTTCTTGACATTGGAGATGTGGATGGGGCCGTCGATGGTCTTGATGCCGCCGGTGGAATCGGCCTCGCTGGGCTTGGTGGCTTTCTTGAGTGGGCGGACGCCTTCGACGATGACGCGGCCCTTGGCGGCATTCACGACCAGCACGGTGCCGCGCTTGCCTTTGTGATTGCCGGTGATGATTTCGACTTCGTCGCCTTTTTTGACGTGGGTCTTGATGCTGCTCATGGGGATGGAAAAAGGTTGGACTTGGTGGATCAGAGCACCTCGGGAGCGAGGGAGACGATTTTCATGAACGACTTTTCACGGAGTTCACGGGCCACAGGGCCGAAGATGCGGGTTCCACGCGGATTGTTGTCCTTGTCGATGATGACGATTGCGTTGGAGTCAAAGCGCAGGATCGAGCCATCGGCGCGGCGGATTGGATAGGCGGTGCGGACGACGACCGCTTTGACCACACTGCCCTTTTTGATGGAGGCGGTGGGAATCGAATCGCGGATGTGGGCGGTGATGACGTCGCCGATGCAGGCGGTGCGGCTGCGCTTGCCGAGCACGCCGATCATTTTTGCGCTGCGGGCACCGGTGTTATCGGCGACAGCGAGCATGGTTTCCATTTGGATCATGGCGGTAGTGGGGTAAAAGCTGAATTTTTGAAATGCTGAAAAGCTGAGATGAAGAGCGGGATGCTGGGGAGCTGGCGGGATGAGTGGAGCAATTTCAGCTTCTCAGCTTTTCAGCCTTTCAGCATTTATCTGTTAGTGCGAGAGCACTTCGCTGAGGGTCCAGCGCTTGAGTTTGGAGAGCGGCTTGGTTTCGGTGATGCGCACGCGGTCGCCGATCTTGGCCAGGCCATTCTCGTCGTGGACGTAGTATTTCTTCGAACGCTTGACGATTTTGTTGAAGCGCGGGTGCGGAACGCGGGCGACGTGCTCGACCACAAGGGTCTTGTCCATCTTGTCGGAAATGACGACGCCGGTGCGGGTCTTGCGGACGCTGTTGCTGGTGTCCTGTGAAGTTTCGCTCATGGTGGAAAACGGTTGATCGTTGGTGGTTGGAATCAGGCGAGGGACTTCGCGGTGATGGCGGTGAGGACTTGGGCGGTCTCGCGGCGCACCTGAAGGATGCGGGCGGGGTTTTCAAGCTGTCCGGTGGCTTTTTGCAAGCGGAGATTGAGAGCCTCCTGCTTGAGGTCGCGCAGGCGGGTGGAGAGCTCGTCGTTGGAGAGTTCGTTGATGTCTTTGGCTTTGGTTTTGGCCATGGTTCAGACGGAGTGAGTGGTGGATCAGGAGTGCGGATTGCGGGTGACGAGGCGGGTGCGGATGCCGAGCTTGTAGGAGGCCAGGCGCATCGCCTCCTTGGCGGCGGATTCGGTGACACCGCCGACTTCGAAGAGGATGTTGCCGGGGCGGATCACGGCGACCCAGCCTTCCACGGCGCCCTTGCCCTTACCCATCCGGGTTTCCGGCGGGCGGGAGGTGATGGACTTGTGGGGGAAAATACGGATCCAGACTTTGCCTTTGCGTTTTAGCGAGCGGTTGATCGCGATCCGGCAGGCTTCGATCTGGCGGTTACTCATCCAGCCGCGGTCGAGGGTTTGGAGTCCGAAGTCACCGAAGGCGACGGTGGTTCCGCGCTGGGCGTTTCCAGAGCGGCTTCCGCGGTGGCTCTTGCGGAACTTGGTTCGTTTGGGCATCAAAGGCATGGCTCAGTCCTCCTTGGGAAATTTAAGTTAGGTGTTGGGAAATGGTATGAATCAGTTGCGTGGATTCGGGCGACGGTCGCCACCACGGTCGCCACCACGGCCACCGCGATCTCCACGGTCGCCGCGATCTCCACGGCCGCCTTGCGGTCTGCCGCCGGTGCCGTCGTCTTCTTTCTTGTTGACCCAGCACTTGACACCGATGATGCCGTAAACCGTGCGGGCTTCGGCAAAACCGTAGTCAAGCGGGACGCGGAGAGTCTGGAGCGGCACTTTGCCTTCGCGATAACCTTCGGCGCGGGCGATATCGGCGCCGCCGAGGCGGCCCGCGCAACGGAGGCGGATGCCTTCGGCACCGAATTCCATGGCGGTTTGCAGGGCGCGTTTCATGGCGCGGCGGAAGGAAATCCGGCGCTCAAGCTGGACGGCGATTTGCTCGGCCACCAGTTGGGCATCAAGCTCCGGCTTGCGGATCTCGATAATGTCGATCTTGACCTGCGCGCCTTTGCAAAGATCGGTGATTTCCTTGGTCATCACTTCGATTTCCTTGCCCTGGCGGCCGATGATCAGGCCGGGGCGCGAGGTGTGAAGGGTGACGCGGACGCTGTTCCAGGCACGCTCGATCACGACACGGGCGAGGCCGGCATTCTGGAGCTTTTTCTTGAGGTAGCCACGGATCGCGAGGTCCTCGTGGAGCTTGTCGGTGTAGTCTTTGCCTGCGGCATACCACTTCGAGCGCCAGTCTTTATTGACGGCGAGACGGAATGCGATCGGATTTACTTTCTGGCCCATGTTTGGTGAGGGATGTTAGGAGAGATGGATTCAGGCTTGTTCTTCGGCAGCAGCGGGTGCGGCGGCGGGAGCAGCTTCGGATTTGGCGGAAACGGACTTGCGGGCGGCCTTCTTTTTCTTTTCCGGCGCGGACCCCGTGAGGGTGATGGAAATATGGCTGGAACGGCGGATGATCGGACCGGCGGAGCCTTTGGCACGCGGCTTGAAGCGGCGCATCATGGGCGCGGAGCCGATGACGGCTTCCTTGATGACCAGGGTGCCGGTATCGAGCGAAAAATTGTTTTCCGCATCCGCAATGGCGGTCTTGAGGGTTTTGCCGATCAGTTGTGCGGCTTTCTTGGGAGTGAAGGTAAGGATATCGAGGGCATTCGATACCGGCAGACCTTGGATTTCGCGGGCGACGTCGCGCGCCTTCTTGGGCGAGAGACGGACGTATTTGCTGGTGCTTTTGACTTCCATATTGCGGAGGCGTGAGGAGTTACTGCGCTGAGGCTTGTGTTTCGAGAGTGGCGAGATCGCCGGGACGCGGGGTTTCGGCGGGGTTGTCGAGGGATTCGACAAAGAGGCCGCTGACGCCCTTGCGGACATCGGCGAGGATGGCGGTTCCGTAGGGCTGCTGCCCGCGGGAGAGGCGGAAGGACATGCCGATTCTGGCTCCATGGCTTTCGCCGATATTGAGAACCAACATGCCGGTTTCCTGATCGAGACTGACGATGCGTGCCTGCTGCAGAGAGCCGGACCGGACATCGGGCCGGGGCTTGTGACGCAGTCCGAGAACAGCGTCAAGCTCTCTTAATGAAGTTTCCACACGCAGCCTTGCATCCGGATCGGAGACCACCGCCTGGCGGAGGTAATCGTTGATGGCAAAGGTGAGGCGGCTGGCGGTTCCTTCGATTTCTGCGATGCGCTCGTTAGCCAGTTGGAGATCGGCGGCGGCCTGGATGAGGCGGTCATCGCCGCCATCGAGCAGGTTCTTGCCGAGCGCCTCGAGGCGCTCTCTCACTTGGGTGAGCTGTTCGGACGCTTGTTTTTCCCCGCGATTTGCCTCGGCGAGGCTGCGCTGGAGAGCTTGGTTTTGTTCCTGCAAATCGATGATGACTTGCTGGAGTTGCTCCGGGCTTGGCGACTCTGCGGCACACATTCCGGCCGACACCAACAACCCGAGGGCGGCGGCGAGAGCTTTGGAATGGAATGTGGAGCGCATGGAAATCGCAGGGAATTGGATCAAAAGGCTTACTTCTTGCCGATGCCGCCGTGGTTGCGGAAAATGCGGGTGGGTGCGAATTCGCCGAGTTTGTGGCCGACCATGTTTTCGGTGACGTAAACGGGGACGAAGGTCTTGCCGTTGTGAACGGCGAAGTTGTGGCTGACGAAATCCGGAGTGATCATCGACTTGCGGCTCCAGGTTTTGATGGGCTTGCGGTCGGATCCGGCATCGGCGATGGCATCGATCTTGGCGAGGAGCTTCTGATCGACGAACGGGCCTTTTTTGAGGGAACGTGGCATGTGAAGGTGAGTTGGTTAGGCTTTGAAAACGGTTACTTCTTCTTGTGGCGGGACTCGACGATGAAGACGGCGGAGGTCTTTTTCTTGTTGCGGGTTTTCTGACCCTTCGCGTGGCCCCATGGGCTGAGAAGGTGCTGGCGGCCACCGCCGGATTTCGACTTGCCCTCACCACCGCCGTTGGGGTGGTCCACCGGGTTCATACACATGCCGCGCACGGTCGGGCGGACGCCCATCCAGCGGGTGCGGCCCGCTTTGCCGGAGGTTTCGTTCATGTGGTCGCGGTTGCCGACCTGTCCGATGGTGCAGAAGCAGCGGTCGTTGAAGCGGCGGATCTCGCCGGATGGCATCTTGACGAGCGCCCAGCCGCCATCGCGGTTGGAAAGCACGGCCATCTGGCCGGCAGCGCGGGCGACCTTGCCGCCATTGCCCGGGATGAGCTCGATGTTGTGGATGGAGGTGCCGAGAGGCACGGCGCTGAGCGGCATGGCGTTGCCGGTTTTCGGAGCAACGTTCTGGCCTGCGACCACGGTTTGCCCGACTTCCAGGCCGAGTGGGGCGAGGATGTAGGTTTTCTGGCCGTCCTCATATTGGAGCAGTGCGATGCGGCAGGTGCGGTTGGGATCGTATTCGATGCCGACGACCTTGGCAGGCGCGTCGTGACGGCCTCGCTTGAAGTCGATCAAACGGTAGTGGCGCTTATGACCACCGCCGATGTGACGGCAGGTGATGCGGCCGGTGTTGTTGCGGCCACCGCTGCGCTTGAGCGGCGTGAGAAGACTCTTCTCAGGCTTGCTCTTGGTGATCTCCTCGAATGACGGGAGATTCTTGTAGCGTGCGGACGGGGTGATGGGCTTGAAATTTTTCAATGGCATGACTCGCGGAACGGTGAGGTGTTACGTTTGGAGCAACTGGCGAAGTGCTCAGATCAGATCGAGCGATTCGCCTTCCTTCAGACGGACGATGGCTTTTTTCCAGTGGTTGGTGCGGCCGGCATCAGCACGGCGCTTACGGCGTTGTTTGCCGTCACAGTTGGCAGTGCGGACTGCGACGACGGTTTTCTCGAAGAGTTGCTCGACGGCTTGTTTGATCTCGAGCTTGTTCGCGCGTCGATCGACCTCGAGGGTGACTTCGTTGTTCGTCTCTTGAAGCATGGTGGCCTTCTCGCTGAGACGGACGTTTTTGATGACCTGGTAAATGTCTTTCATGATCTCGGTGTGGGGTCCGGGGTTCAGGCGCTGCGCAGCGCGAGAGTTTGAAGCGCGTCACCGACAAGAATGACGGTGTTGGCGAGGAGAAGTTCTTCGACGTTCACGTCGTTGCCGGTGACGAGTTGCACCCAGGCGACGTTGCGGCCGGCAAGGTAGGTGGACTCATCGAAGGAATTGGAAACCACCAGAATCTTGCCTGGTGCGGTGATTGCGTTGATGGCGGCGATGAACGACTTGGTCTTGCCATCGGCCACGGCGAAGGAATCCACCAGCTTGATTTTTTCCGCGCGGACGAGGTCGCCGATGACGCGGCGCAGGGCAAGCTTGCGCACGGTCTTGGTGACTTTCTTCGAGTAATCGCGTGGACGCGGACCGAAGACCACACCACCGCCGACGAAAATCGGGGCGCGTTTGTCGCCGTGACGGGCGTTGCCGGTGCCCTTCTGCTTGTAGATCTTCTTGTTGTTGCCGGAGACTTCGCCGCGGGTTTTGGTGCAGGCGGAGCCGGAGCGGCGGTTGGCGCGGTAGGCGGTGACGAGATCGTGCACGGCTTGACGGCCTTTTTCCGGACCGACCAGCACGAGGTTGGCGGCCTGGGCGTCTTCGACGGTGAGTGACTTGGCGGACATGACTTGGAATCTTGAGAGTTAAACAATTGCCCTGATATCAGGCGGTCTTTTTCTTGGCGGCGCGCACCCTGACATAACTGCCCTTGGTGCCTGGAACTGCTCCGGAAACGAGGATTACGCCATCCTCAGGGCGAACGGCGACGACTTTGAGATTTTGCACGGTGGTGCGGTTGGTGCCCATGTGGCCGGGCATTTTCTGGTTTTTCCAGACGCGGCCGGGTGTCGAGCGGCAACCGATGGCGCCTGTCCGGCGGTGCATCATTGAACCGTGGGTCATGCGGAGGCCGCCGAAGCCGTGGCGCTTGACGGCACCCTGGAAACCCTTGCCCTTGGCTTCGCCGATCACGTCCACCCATTGGCCGGCGGTGAAGGTTTCCATGCCGGGATGCGCATCCGGAGCGGTGGCATCGTTTTCAAGACGGAACTCACGGACGAAGCGCTTGGGCGTGGAGCCGGATTTCTTGAAGTGACCCAGCGCCGGTTTTGGGACGCGTTGCTCCTTTTGATCGTCGAAGCCGACTTGCACGGCGGTGTAGCCGTCCTTCTCCGGAGTCTTAGTCTGGAGAATGGTGTTGCCGGAAACGTCGATGACGGTGACAGGAATCATGATCCCTGCCTGTTGGTCGAACAGGCGGGTCATACCGAGTTTTTTGCCGAGAAGGCCGAGTGACATGGCGGTGGAAATTTAAGATTTGAAATTTGAAATTTGAGAAACCTGATGGCGGAAACTCAGATGCGGATGGTGATGTCCACACCGGCCGGCAGGTTGAGCTTCTTGAGCTCGTCCACGGTGCGGGCGGTGGGATCGACGATGTCGAGCAGGCGCTTGTGGGTGCGGATTTCGAATTGCTCGGCGGACTTCTTGTTCACGTGGACCGAACGGTTGACGGAGAACTTTTCGATGCGGGTGGGAAGCGGGATCGGGCCGGCGACGCGGGCGCCGGTGCGCTTGGCGGTCTCCACGATTTCCTGGGCGGAGCGGTCGATCGCGCGGTGATCGAAGGCGCGAAGGCGGATGCGGATTTTCTGGTTTTCCATGGTGGAGGTGGTGTGACGGTTTACGTGGTGGTTCTACAGGGCGAGTAATCGGTTAACCTAGGCGGTCACTAACGATCTCTTCGACGATGTTGGTGGGGACTTGCTCGAAATGGGATGGGGTCATCGCGTAGGACGCGCGGCCGGAGGAAAGGGTGCGCACGGCGGTGGAATAGCCGAACATTTCCTTAAGTGGAACATTGGCATGCACGATGGAGAGCTTGCCTTTCATTTCAGTGTTTTGGATGTGCCCGCGGCGACGGGAAAGATCACCCATCACGTCGCCCTGATAGTCGTCCGGAGTGGAGACTTCGACGGCCATGATAGGCTCTAACAAAATGGACTTGGCCTTCTTGAAACCGTCCTTCATCGCGAAGATGGCGGCCATGGTGAAGGCGTTCTCGTTGGAATCCACATCATGGTAGGAACCGCCGAGGATATCGACATGGACGTCGATCACCGGATAACCGGCGATGATGCCATTGGTCATGGCTTCGTTCACGCCCTTGTAAACGGCACTGATGTAATCTTTCGGAATCTCGCCGCCGACCACCTTGTTTTCAATGGTAAGGCCCTTGCCCTTTTCGTTGGGCTTCATCTCAAGACGGACGTGGCCGTATTGGCCGCGGCCGCCGGACTGCTTGACGAGTTTGCCCTCGCCGGCGGCGGCCTTGGTGATGGTTTCGCGGTAGGCGATTTGTGGCGCGCCGGTGTTGGCCTCGACCTTGAACTCGCGGCGGATGCGGTCGATGATGATCTCAAGGTGGAGCTCGCCCATGCCGGAAATGATGGTCTGGCCGGTTTCCTCGTCGGTCTTGACCATGAAGGTGGGATCTTCTTCGGAAAGGCGGTTGAGGGCGAGGGCGAGTTTCTCCTGGTCCGCTTTGGTCTTCGGTTCGACGGCCATGGAAATGACCGGCTCCGGGAAAGTCGGGGGTTCGAGCAAAACGTCGTGGCCGTGAGCGGCGAGTGTGTCGCCGGTAGTGACGTTTTTGAGGCCGACCATGGCAGCGATGTCACCAGCGTAACAAGCATCGATGTCCTTGTGCTCGTTGGCCTGGATTTGAATCAAACGGCCGACGCGTTCGCTGCGGCGGGTGCGCGGATTGTAAACCGTGTCGCCCTTCTTGATGACACCGGAATAGACGCGGAAGAATACCAGTTTGCCGACGAACTTGTCCGCCCAGAGTTTGAAGGCTAGGGCGGTGAACTTGCCCTGGTCGGTGGTGGGTACCTCGATCTTCTCCTCTTCGTTGTCGGGGTTCATGCCGACGGCGGCGGGGATGTCAAGCGGGCTGGGAAGATAATCAACGACGGCGTCGAGCAGATATTGGACACCCTTGTTTTTGAAAGCGGAGCCACCGGCAACGGGGACCAGCTTGTTGGCGATGGTGGCGCGGCGGATGCCTTGTTTGAGTTCCTCTAGCGAAACCGTTTCCTCCAGCAGAAATTTTTCACCGACCTGCTCATCGACATCGGCCACCGCGTGGACGAGTTCCTGATAGGCTTCGGCGGCGATGTCCTTGAGATCGCCCTCAAGCTCCTTGATGTGATAGGTGGAACCATATTTCTCGTCGTCCGAGAAATAAACCGCCCGCTGGTTGACGACGTCGATCTGGCCGGCTAGATGGTCTTCGCAGCCGATCGGGATCAGGATGCGCACGGCATTGGCACCGAGTTTTTCCTTCACCTCGTGAAACACGTTGTCGAAGTTCGCGCCGGTGCGGTCCATCTTATTGACGAACACGATGCGCGGCACCTGATACTTGGTGGCCTGACGCCAGACGGTTTCGCTCTGCGGTTGCACTCCGGCGACTCCGCAAAAAACGACAATCGCACCATCCAACACGCGCAGCGAGCGCTCGACTTCGGCGGTGAAATCCACGTGGCCGGGAGTATCGATGATGTTGATGCGCTGCTTCTGCTCGGGGAAAAGTTTCACGGTCCCCTCTTCGGCGCGCTGCCACCATTCGGTGGTCACGGCGGCGGAGGTGATGGTGATTCCGCGCTCGCGCTCCTGCTCCATCCAGTCGGTGGTGGCGGCACCGTCGTGCACCTCGCCGATCTTGTGGATCATGCCGGTGTAGAAAAGAATCCGCTCCGTGAGGGTAGTCTTACCCGCATCAATGTGCGCGGCGATCCCGATATTCCGGGTGCGCTCGAGCACGTATTGGCGGTTTGGACTGTTCGGATTCACGGACGGGAAAATGCGGAACGCGTATCGTTGTTAGAAACGGAAGTGGGCGAAGGCGCGGTTTGCCTGGGCCATCTTGTGGACGTCGTCGCGCTTGCGGACGGCTGCACCCTGGTTGTTGGCGGCGTCCTTGATCTCGTTGGCGAGAGCGACGTGCATCGGGGTGCCCTTGCGATTGCGGGCATAACTCACGAGCCAGCGCATCGAGAGTGACTCGGAACGATCCGGTGCCACTTCGAGCGGAACCTGATAGGTCGCACCACCGACGCGGCGGGATTTCACTTCCACGCGTGGTTTGGAATTTTCCACGGCACGGGTGATGACTTCGAGCGGATCGACCGTGTCGATGCCTTCGTTGGCGCGCTCGATCGCAGCGTAAACGATGCGTTGCGCGAGGGAGCGCTTGCCGTCGCGCATCACCTTGCTGATGAGGTGACCGACGAGGGGGCTGTCATAACGGGGATCGCGGCGATCCGGCTTTTCAAAAACTCGCTTGCGGCGTGGCATGGCGTTGAGTGGGTAAAGTTAGGATTGAATGAGGATTACTTCTTCCCGCCTTTTTTGGCAGGAGCGGCGACGGCACCGGGCTTCGGACGCTTCGCACCGTATTTGGAACGCGATTGGCGGCGCTTATCGACGCCGAGGGTGTCGAGCGAACCGCGGACGATGTGGTAGCGGACACCTGGAAGGTCCTTCACCCGGCCACCACGAACGAGCACGATCGAGTGTTCCTGAAGGTTGTGGCCTTCACCGCCGATGTAGGCAATGACTTCGAATCCGTTGGTGAGGCGCACCTTGGCCACTTTACGGAGAGCCGAGTTCGGCTTCTTGGGCGTGCGGGTCATTACCTGAAGGCAAACTCCGCGGCGCTGTGGACAGTTCACAAGTGCGGGTGACTTCGACTTTTCGGCCGGAGTGTGGCGTCCCTTGCGAACGAGCTGATTGATGGTCGGCATGATTTCCTGCGTGGTTCTGGTTTGGCATTGGGACAAACCGGAGCGACGACGAGGAAACCTCGCTGAAGCTTTTCTCCGGAGCTGACCCGATAAATTTTCCCTTTGTATGATGATCAGCCGCTTCGGAAAAAAGTCGGCAGACCGCGTTGCGGGGCGGCGAATCTAGGAATCAAACCCGACCTGACAAGTCCTATTTTACGTTTTTAAGGATATTTTTTTAAATCCATATTTTGAAAGGGGAAAACCGCTCCGCAGAAAAGGTATGGATAGGCGGGTCTGTGTTGAAAAATTTCACATTTCGACGCTTTCGCACAGATTTCCCCCGGGATGGGCGTTGACGAACCGTATTTTTCCATGCAGCTTGCTCCCGAAATCCGCTTTGCGGAACTTTACCCCACGAATCCATGAGAATCATCCGTCGTTTCCTCGCCACCGCACTCGCGGCCGCCCTGATCACCACCGCTGCCGCTCAAGACGGCAGGCTCAACATCGCTACGGTGGATATGCAGGAGCTCTTCAAGCAATACTACCGCACCAACGAAGCACAGAAGCAGATCAACGTTGAGCGCGCCCGTATCCAGAAAGACAACAACGAGCGCCTCTCCCGCATCCGCGACCTCGAAGAAAGCCTCGGAAACCTCCGCAAGCAACTCGAAGATCCATCCATCAGTGATTCCAAGAAACAATCGCTCTTCAAGGATTGGCAGATGCAACAGCAGGAAGGCATCGCCCTTGACCGCGAACGCCGCGAGTTCCTCCAACGGCGCAATCAGGCGCTCAATGAAAAGATGGTCCAGCGCATGAAGGGCATCCTCGAGGAAATCCGCAAACTCGTCGAAGAACAGGCCAAGGTGGACAATTACGATTACGTCTTCGACAAATCCGGCCTCAGCACCTCACAGGTTCCTTTCCTGCTTTACACCAAGGACGCCACGGACATCACCGCCGGCCTGCTCAAGCAGCTTAACAAGGACGCTCCGGCGGATTCACTTCCAGCAGCTGGCGAGACCGCTCCGGAAATCCCGGCTCCCGCACCGGTCGAATAATCCCCAGCGATTTCCCGCGTTGGCCATCGCCCTCACGCTTTCCGAGCTCGCCCGTTGGATCGATGGAAACATCGTCCGGGGCGGGCTCGATTCGTCTTACACTGGCATGTCCGCGCTCGATGCGGCAGGCCCGAATGACGTCAGTTTTCTCGGCAACGAAAAGTATTTCGGCCAGTTCGAGCAAACCCAGGCCGGCGCGGTGATCGTGCCGCGCGGCGTCACTGGCGGCCCCGAGGGCACGGCCCTGATCGCCGTGAACAACCCGACATTCGCCTTTTCCACCGTGGTCCGGCATTTTGCCGCCGCCAGCCGCTCCTTCTGCCCCGGCGTCTCGCCGCAGGCATTTGTGGATCCATCCGCCGTGCTTGATCCCGCTAAAACCTGCGTCCATCCCGGGGCAGTCATCATGGCCGGTGCCATCGTCGGCGATGGCTGCGAGATCGGCCCCAACAGCGTGATTTGCGAAAACGCCGTCCTTGGCCGCGATTGTCACCTCATGGCGAACACCACCGTGCGCGAACGATGCGTGCTCGGCGATCGTGTCATCCTACAGCCCGGGGCCGTCGTTGGCTCCGATGGCTACGGCTACGAACTCGTCGATGGCCGCCACGTCAAAATCGAGCAAGTTGGCATCGTGGAAATCCACGACGACGTCGAGATCGGCTCAAACACCACCATCGACCGCGCCCGTTTCGGCAAAACCGTGATCGGCGAGGGCACCAAAATCGACAACCTCGTCCAGATCGGCCACAACTGCGTGATCGGCAAACACTGCCTCATCGTCGCCCTCTGCGGGGTTTCCGGCAGCACGCGCTTCGGCGACTACGTCACCATGGCCGGCCAAGCCGGGACTGGCGGGCACATCGCCATTGGCGACAAGGCGACCATCGCCGGCCGCACCGGAATCACCACCAACCTTCCCGGGGGCGAGGTCTATGCCGGTTTTCCCGCCATGCCTTTCCGCGAGGAAATGAAAATTCGTGCCAGTGTGCGCCGCCTGCCCAAGCTCGTCGAACGCGTCAAGGCGCTCGAACAAGCGCTCAAAACCAAGAGCGCCCCGGGAGATTGATCTCCACGGATCATGCGTGCGCCCGCACGCGCAATCCGTAGGCGGCGAATCAGTCAAAATGCTTGCGTGTCGGCCGCTCCGCGCCTACTGCCACCGGCATGGCTCTTGAAACCACACTGATTCTGTTCAAACCGGACGCGATTGAGAAAAACCTCACCGGCAAGGTGCTTGCCCGCTTCGAGGACGCGGGCTTCGTCATTCGCGCCATCAAAATGATGAAACTCGATGACGCGGTGCTGCGCGAACACTACTCGCACATCGCCGACAAGCCGTTCTTCCCTGAAATCGTCAAATTTATGAGCAAGACGCCGGTCATCGCGCTGGCGCTGCAGGGCGAGGACGTCATCAACAAGGTGCGCGACCTGCTCGGCCCCACCAATTCAAAGGCCGCAGCTCCCGGCACCATCCGCGGTGATTTGGGAGAGGATGTGATGGTCAACGTCTGCCACGCCTCGGATTCCGCCGAAGCCGCAGCCGCCGAGATCAAGCGCTTCTTCAGCGACGGCGAGGTCTTCTCGTTCTGAAAACGGGGGATGGGCTTCCAGCCCGTCTCGGACGGCGGGCATCTTGCCTGACGTGTCGGCTTTTCAGGTGACAGTCCAGGCTGGAAGCCCGGATTCCGAAACAGCCATGATGGCTGTTCTCCATTTTTAGAGCCGCGAAATCCGGACTTTCCGCCACGGCGTGGAGGCGATTGAATCACCCGCATGATCGACATGCTGGTGCGCCTTTATGATTTGCCGGATTCCACGCAACTCTACGCGGAAGTCGCCGCCCAAGGCGTGACTCTGCGCCGCGCCCGTGCTTTTGAAAAACAAACCGTGACCTCGTTCGCCCGGGAGCATTTTTCCGAAAAATGGGCGAGCGAGGTGGAGGTGGCGCTCAGCCGCCAGCCGGTCGCTTGTTTCATTGCCACGCGCGAACGCCGGATTCTCGGATTCGCTTGTTACGATACCACCCAGCGCGGGTTTTTCGGGCCGACCGGAGTGCTTGAGGAAACCCGCGGGCTCGGGCTAGGCAAGGCGCTGCTGATGAAATCCCTGGAGGCGCTGCGCGAGCTCGGCCATGCCTATGGCATCATCGGCGGCGTGGGACCGGCTGAGTTTTATGCCAAAGCCTGCGGCGCCATCGAAATCCCCGGCAGTGACCCTGGAACCTATGTGGACCTGCTGCCGTGAGGTTGACTTACAGATCCCGGTTGCGCTCATCCACCTGCCGGTTGAGTGTGCAGAAATCGTAGATCCAACCGATTCCCAGCAGCCCGCCAGTGAGCAACCACAGGATGCCGGCGCCGATTTTCCCCAGATAGAATCGGTGGATGCCGAAAAGGCCGAGGAAGGTTTGCAGGATCCACGCCACCGAATAGTCGTATCTGCCCGCGGTGAAGCGGAAATCCGCCTTGCGGTCCATGCCTGGGATCAGGAACAGGTCAATCAGCCATCCGATGCCCAGCAAGCCGAGGGTGAAGAACCAGATCGTGCCGGTGACCGGCTTGCCGTAGTAAAACCGGTGTGATCCGGTGAACCCGAATATCCACAACAGGTAGCCGATGGTTTTGCTGTGGGTGTCTCCTCGTTGCATATCCATGATGCAACGATAGCGCAAACGCGGCGGCCTTGGCCATGAAAATGTCCGCTGCATTCTGGCAGCGCTTGAGTAAAGGCTTCAGCCGATCTTCTGCTCCGTCTGCGCGGAAGACATGCTAAAGCATGGACTCCGACGCTCTTTAGGTTGCTGCGGGCTGCGAGCTTGTGTGAAACTCCGGCATGGCATGGAGTGCGCTGGGTGATTCCGCATGGATGTTTGAAGCCGCCGGGACGGATCCCGGTGAGCGCCTCTCCCGCTTGCTGGAACTTGCGGCGGACCTTGAAGCGTCACGCATTGCCGAAGCCCGCGACATCGTCTCATCCTTTGAAACACTGGCCGTGCATTTTGATCCCGCGCATGGCGCGCGGGTCCTCGACTGGCTGATTTCCCAGCCACCGCCAACCGGCAAAGCCGCTTCATCCGGCGGCAAGCTCATCGAGGTGCCGGTGGCATACGATGTCGATGAGCAAGTGGCCTCCGCGCTGGATCTTACTCCAGACGAGATCGTCCGCCTGCACAGCGGCGCATCCTACACGGTGGCGGCGGTCGGTTTCTCGCCAGGTTTTCCTTATCTAACAGGATTGCCGGAACGACTGCACCTGCCGCGGCGGGCGACACCACAGCCGGTGGCTGCGGGCTCGGTGGCAATCGCTGGCAAGCAGGCGGGCATCTATCCATTCGACTCGCAAGGCGGCTGGCATGTGCTCGGCCGCACGGATCTCGAACTGTTCGATCCAAGCCGTGCGGAGCCCGCACTACTCAAGCCGGGCGACTGCTTGAAATTTGTGCCTGCGGAGAATTCATCATCTAACAAAAAAATTCCAGATGATGAAAGTGCGGATGCGGGCTTCGAAGTGCTGGAGCCCGGCGTGCTGGCCACGGTGCAGGATTCCGGCAGGCAGGGATTTCAGAAGATCGGGGTTTCACCCGGCGGTGCGGCGGATCCCGTGGCGGCGCGGGTGGCCAACTTGTTAGCTGGAAATCCCGACAAGGCCGCTTTGTTGGAGTGCTGCATGAGCGGGCCGGTGCTGCGTTTCCTGCAAGATGTCCGCGTCGCAGGGATCGGCTGGGCGGATGCGACGCGCAGTAGGCGACCGGTGGATCTAACCGCAGGCGCGGTGCTCGACTTGCGCGGCCGTATGGTCTCGTCGTATGGCTATCTGGCGATCGCCGGCGGCATCGACGTGCCGGAAATCCTGGGCAGCCGCGCCACCGACTTGCGTGCGGGTTTCGGCGGTTGGCAGGGCAGGGGATTGCGGGCGGGGGACCGATTGCCGCTTGGAAAACCGCAACCCGGACCGCAGCCGGGGGCGTGGCGCGTCGGTTGCCCGCGGGCGAAAATGATGGAGGGCACGCTGGAATTGCGATTTCTCAAAGGCATGCAATCGACATGGTTCACGGAAGAAGCTTTGGAGACTTTCCGCGGATCGATCTATCAACTCAGCCCGTTTTCCGACCGAATGGGCGCGCGGCTCGATGGTCCACTGTTAGAGAGAGCAGGCACGGGTGAGTTGATCTCCCAGCCGGTGGTCGCGGGCTCGGTGCAGGTGCCGCCGGATGGCCGGCCGATCGTGCTGCTCGCCGAACGCCAAACGATCGGCGGCTACCCGCAGATCGGGCACATCATCTCCGCCGACGTCCCGAAGCTGGCGCGCGCCCTGCCCGGCACGCGGCTGCGTTTCCGCGAGGTCTCGCACGATGAAGCGCGCGCGGCATGGCTCGCAGCACGGCGTGAGTTGGCCCTCTTGCAAGCGGGGCTGAGTTTTTTCACTGCGACCAATCATTATCAATAGCTGGTGAGATTCCAGCAGTTCATCCAATCTTCCGTTCTTTTCCAAGACGCCAGCGATCATGAGGAATTTACGTTGTGTTTTGATTTTTCCCGTTGCTTGCTTCTTTCATGTCGTCCCTTGGTTTGCTGTCTGTTAAAAGGCATATACCCGCATTTTCCCGAGTCTGCATGTTTGCCGTGGTGGCCATGGTGCTATTGAATGGATGTGACAACCCCAAGCAACCTCCCGGGTCGAAGAAAGGTGAGGATCACACCGAAGTTGAGGAAATTCTTGCTTTGAAGCCGGTTTCTTACTGGCCGCTTGCCGACCGGGAGGGTGATGTTCTTGTCGATATTTCAGAAGATCCGAAATCACCGGGTCTGGCTATCAACATATCCAGAAGGAATGGATTACTTGATTTCGACAGTGGGTTTCAATGGCTGTTGTTGCCATCCCCCCCAGAGATGAAATCGGCGAAAGCGTTTTCCACCAGTGGGTGGTATTTTACACGGCGAGGCGACTACATAGGCGGCTCCAACCTCCTCGGTCCGAAGCGCCATGAGAGCGACGATTACCACAAACAGGGTGTCTCGCTACTCAGTAACGCATATGCCGTCAATGGTGGGAGGGGGGGGCCGGATGGCACATGGGTCATGTGGAAAAATTACCATCTCAAAGACGGATTCGGGCTGCGGTTGCGAGCTCACGGTCAGGACCGCTCTTCCGGGAGCAATCTTTTAGGAGCCATTCACGGAACACATGCAGATGCGGTGGGCTCGGCTGCCGGTGGAGTTCAACTTGGGACAGGCAAGTGGCATCATGTGGCCTATACCTATGACCACGGGAAGGCCGTTCTTTATCTGAATGGTGATGTAGTCGCTGAAGCGGATAATGTTCCCTTGCAGCCGTCTGACAGGCCGTTCCTGGTTGGCAATGAAATTGGTTGGTGGATGCTTTATCCGGAAGGTTCCCAGTCATGGCACGGCTCGATTCGCGATATTGCGCTTTTCGACCGTGTGCTTTCACCAACTGACATCCAGAGTCTTGCCCACTCCACGCAACCCGCTGTGACTCCGGAACCGCTCGAAGACCGAACGGTTTTGTTGGACGGGCGGATGTTTCGGGCCGACCGGTTAGAGGAAGTCTGCACGGACGATTTGCCGCCTATGCTGGCCTCAATGGCAGATTGGCCACATGCCCGGCTCAAGCCCATGGAGGCGGATTTGCTCTCCGTATTGATGGATGCCGCGCAGGATTGGCGGGTCACGCCCAGCGTGGTGCGGATATTGGTGTCTCTGGACACGGAAAAGTCCCGGGATGCGCTCGATAGCGTCCTCAAGCCCCGATGGACACGGGTGGTTGCAGATTCTTCCGCATCTGAGACACAACGAGCCGGGGCAGCTCTCGGGCTGGCCGCGATGGGTGCGTCTGCCCAGGCGGCGCTACCCACATTAATCGAGGGTCTAAGGGAAATCGAAAGTAACGACGGCGCACGGGCGCTGCGGGTGGAGGACCTCTTGCGAAACGCTCTCCTGCGTGCTTTGATCGATATTGCTCCGAGAGATGAACAGGTGCGATCTCTAGTGTCCAAATCGCTGATTGAGCCACTTCACGCGATCGCCCCGCCGGATAAGGTGAGCGGGCACTGGTTTACGCAAGGGGACGCCTACCGAGACAGCCGGCAAAATCATAATCAGAACGACCGTGCTTACTCGCCGGTCGTGATCGATAAAGATGGCACACGATATCAAGTGGGATCGGGCGTGCCTTGGCACTCGGGGAAAAAGCTTTCGCGTGAAGATCTGGAGGAAGCAGTCTCACTTCTTCCCGAAACCCATCATGAGGAGGCGAGAAATTGGATGTATTTCGACTCGGAGAAGGTCTTCGGTATTGAAATCCACAAAACCACACCCGGTGGACAAAGTGCAACCTCCTTGCTGGAAGGCCCATGGTTCGCGTTCAGCGGCCATGACGTGAGTGGGGGTCCAGGGGATCCAAAGCTGGGGAATGTTTCGCTACAATACCCAGGAGAAATCGTGGCAACGGCTTGGCGGCAAGGCAACCGACGTGATCGAGGATGTCCGCAATCATTCCACGAAGCCTCTCTTTCTTCTCTATGATGGAAGTCGCTGGGAACCGTCACCCCACCGCCCGCAAGACGGCGTCTTCGCCTGGGCCTGGCAGCCCCACATGTATAATTACATCCGAGGCTGGGGAATGCGCTTTGATCGCACCGGACGCACACACGTCGCCATGCCCCTTCATGGACTCGGATCCCATAACCGGCTTGTCGATACCGTGCTTTACGCCTGGTCGGACGATCTTGGCGAGACCTGGCACCGGGCCGACGGTTCGGAGGTGCGCCTGCCTCTCACCCTGAATCCCTCACCATCCCACAACGCGGCATGGACCAACTACGGAACCTCCCAACGGGTGAAACTTTGGCTATCCCTCCTCGCCGAAGCGGGGTATGAAACAACCGACCTTTGATAAGTCCATTGGTCGGACTCAATACCCCGATGCGGAAGAACATCTGGATCGGTTGCGACAAGTTTGATTTCTCGCGCTCAATTCCATGCTCATGATCGATCTCAATGCGGATCTCGGTGAAGGCGGATCGCAGGATGCGGCGCTGATCGCGCTGGTGAGCTCCGCAAACATCGCTTGCGGCGGTCATGCCGGTGATGAGGCGACGATGCGTGCCGCCATCGATGCCTGTCTCGCGGCGGGCGTGGCGGTTGGCGCGCATCCCGGGTATGAAGATCGTGAGTATTTTGGTCGGCGACCGATGGTGCTCAGCCCTGAGGAGGTGACGGATCTTATGACGCGCCAACTCGTAGATTTTGCGGAAATCGCGGCCCGGACAGGGGCGCAAGTTCATCACGTCAAGCCGCATGGAGCGCTTTACAACCAAGTGACTTGTGACCCGGTATTGGCTGCGGCGGTGGTTGCTGCTGTGGCATCGGTGCTGCCCGGTTGCCGGATCTACGCGCCACCGGGTGGAGTGCTGGCCGCCGCTGCAAGAGATGCCGGATTGCAGGTTTGGGGGGAAGGTTTCATCGACCGCCGCTACGCGGAAAATGGCGCGCTGGTCTCCCGCGACGAGCCGGATGCGGTTATTTCTGAGCTGGGCATGGCCGTTGCACAGGCGTTGCAGATCGTTTGCGAAAAACGCGTGCAAACGGAGAGTGGCTCATGGTTGCCCCTGCCAGCCGAGACTCTCTGCGTGCACGGCGACAGCCCCCGCGCGGTGGAAATCCTGCGGGCCGTGCGCCATGCACTGATCTCCGCCGGCATCAAATCCCAAGCCCAATAAATATCTCAGGTGAGACATTTATTAGAGATGGGGGATGCGTGATGGGGCGGTTTTGTCTTTGCGGCTGGGTGGGATTGGCTTACCAAGAGCGGCCGCCGCCATCATGAGATTGTTCCGCATCCTGACATTCAAAGAACTCAAGGGGTATTTCCTTACCCCGTTTGGCTGGGTGATCCTGGCTTTTGTGGCGGTGATGCAGGGCATTTCGCTGTCCACGGCGATGAAGGGTTTCCGGGACACTCCGGTGAAGGACAGTCTTATTTACGTGAGCTTTCACACGCCCCTGTTCTGGTTTTATTTCCTGTTCATCTTCCCGCTCATCACGATGCGGCTCTTCGCCGAGGAAGAGCGCAGCGGCACGTTGGAAACGCTGCTCACCGCGCCGGTGCGCACCTGGCAGGTGGTGCTTTCGAAATATGCGGCGGCGATGTTGTTTTACGCCGTGTTGTGGATTCCGGCGCTGGTGCAGTTCCAAATGTTCGTGTGGGTCACCGATCTGCCGCCGGCCTGGGCGCCTGGGGCGATGGTTGGAAGTTTCAGCATTCTGCTGCTGATGGGTGCCGCCTTCACTGCGGTGGGCTGCCTGTGTTCGGCGCTGACCTCCAGCCAGATCATTGCCGGGTTGTTGACCATCGGCTTGTTGGTGATCCAGTATTTCCTGGGCTTCGTGACGGTGATCTGGGGCGAGTCTTTTGCCGGCGCGCCGTTTTTTCATCATATCTCGGCGCAGCGGCATCTGCATTATTTCGCCAGCGGCCTGCTGGACACGCGGGCGGTGGTTTATTTTCTGAGCGTCGCCGTGTTCGTGTTGTTCCTCACCTATCAGGTGGTGGATTTCCGTCGCTGGAAAAGTTGAGCTGTTTTTTCGCATGCCATGTCAGATTCCCCGCCTGAGCCAAAACACAAGCCCGCCCGCCCGCTGAACCGGTGGGGAATGGGCACGCTTTCTGTTTTTCAAACGGCGTTTCTGATCGTGGTGGTGATCGCTCTCAACTATCTGGCGATGCATCATTATGCCCGGCTCGACATGAGCCGCAGCGCCGACTACTCACTTTCATCCGCAACGACCCGCTACCTCGGGAGCGAGTCTCTAACAGGGCGGGTCCAGCCGGTGAAGTGGATCATGGCATACCGCCGGAGTTCGCCGTTTTACGAACGCACGCGGGCATTGGTCGAGGAGTATGCCCGGCTTTCAAAAGGAGGGATCGTGTTGGAAATCGTCGATCCCCTGCGCAGCCCGGACCGGATGCAGGAAGTCACCGCCGCATACGGCCTCACGCTGGTGCGCGATCTTATCATCATCGATGCCCGCAGCGACGAAAGTCCGGCCATCACCGAGGATGCGAACCAGATCAAGACACTCAATCCGAACGTGCGGCTGGTGGTGGCGGAAGACATGGCGGTTTACGCCACGGCAGATGGCACGCGCAGGATTGTCGGCTTCCAGGGCGAGGATGTGCTTACCGCTTCGCTGGTGGCAGCGATCGAAGGCCGGCCGCGGGTGATGGCGCTGCTTGCGGACAAGAGCGACATGGAGAAGCAAGAAGGCCCGTCGCCACGCAAGTCGCTTGAGGACACACTGCGTTTTCAAAATGTGGCGCTCGAGGAAATCCAGCTATCGGGCATTTCCGCGATTCCGGCGGAGATTTCCGGTGTGGTGCTGGCCGCTCCCAGATATGACCTAACAGAAAGCGAGTTGGCAGTAATCGAGCGCTACTGGAACCAGCCGCGCGCCGCAATATTGGTATTTGCTGGAACTGGCGGCATGCCGCCGAAATTGCGCGCTTTCCTGCGTGCCAATGGCATCACACCGCGCAACGACCGCGTCATCGCCCGTGAGAAAGACGCGCTGGTCACCGCCGCGCGCGGCGTGTTCACCAAGGGCATCGGTTTCACCCGGGATCTTGCCGGGCAGACCACCGAGTTTGGCGGTGCGAGCTCATCGCTTGATGTGCGCGAGGGAGCCGAAGACCTGCTCAACCAGCGGATCCAGCCGATGGGTTTGATCCAGGTGCCGGCGGGTTTCTGGGGTGAGACAAAATTCGGCCAAGGCGGCGAGGTGTTCGACGAGATGGAGGATCACGGTCCGCCGCTTTATCTCGCTGCCAGCGTCACTCGAGGTGCCGAGTCCGACGACCGCTTCGCCGCCGACTCCTCACGCATGATTGTGATTTCCAACGCTGATTTCCTCGATCCGAAACACCACCGCGCCGAGAACCTCGATTTCCTCGCCTCGTCCGTGAACTGGCTGGTCGGCCGCGAGGATCTGGCTGGCATCGGGCCGCGCTCGCTCGGCACATACAAGCTGCCGCTGCTCGATGCGCAGGTGTCCTTCATCAACCGCATCAACCTGTTCTTCCTGCCCGCGTTTCTTGTGCTGATTGGAGTTTTCGTCTGGTCGTCGCGCCGTGTTTGATCCGCCATGCGCTCATTTGGATATACCATCTTGCTGGCATTTGCGGCGGCGTTCCTGTCGTTCGTTGCGCTTTGGCAGTTCCAGCAGGGAAACTTCGATACGATCTTCGGTGCGCCTCCGACCCCGGTGGGGCAGCGCTTGTATGATTCGTTCACGCCGGATGAAGTGAAGCACATCCGGATTTCCGGAGTCAGTGGCGATGCCACGTTTTCTCTGACGGAAAACGGCTGGCAGGCGTCCTCGCCATGGCAGGACCGGATGGATCCGCGGGCGGCCATGAGCATCATCAGTTTCACCCTCGGCATGCGGGTGGAGGACCTTGCCGAAGCGGAAAAATCGGATCCCGCCAAATCAGGCCTCGGTGATACCGCTGTCCAAATCCGCCTTGAGGACGCCAAGCGTTTGCCGCTCGCAAACTTCAAACTCGGCCGGGTATCGCCATGGAAGGCGGAGGTGGAAGGAGTGGATCAACCGGTTTCCACCGTCTTCATCCATCCGCGCGACAGGCACCACAAAAAACATGTCCATCTTTGCACGGGAGACATCAATCCGCTGTTCAAGGACGGGCTGAAGTTTCTGCGCGACCACCGGCCGTTTTACTTCAATCCCGTCACGCTTCAGAAAATCCGCATTCGTTCACAGCAAGGCGATCTTACGCTTGGTCGCGAGACTTCACAAAGCCCGTGGCGCATCGTCAAGCCGCTCGACCTGCCAACCGATCCTGAGGCGGTGAAAACCTTGTTGGAAGGCTTGTATGAACTTCAGTCCACGCGTGTATCCGAGCGCACGGCCAGTGCCTCACCGACGGCGGACAGCGCGGTGAAGCCATCCCAGATCGCCATCACTTCATTCGGCTCCGAGGCTGAAACCACATTGGAGATTTTCCCGGCGGAAACCCCGGATGCGCATGAAGTCCCGGCAACCGTGAGCGACCGGCCAAGCGCGCTTTTTGCCTTGCCGCTCAAGCCGGAGGCCGGGCTCGTCTCGCTGGCAGGTCTGCCGCTTGCAATGAACGATCTGCGCGATCCCGTTCTCACACGGCTCAATATCAGCTCGTTGCGCGCCATCTCCATCCAGCCCGCCACCGGCCGGGAAATCCTCATCACACGCGAGCCGCCGCAGCCGTGGATGTTTGACATCAATGGCGTCTCCCGCGAGGCCAACGAGGGCAACCTGTTCTCGCTTCTCAAGGCGGTGACCACGAGCAGGGCTATCGGTTTCGAAAGCGATGCCGCCACCGATTTTACGCCGTGGGGGCTCGACCGGCCGATCCTCAAGCTGCTTTTCCTGAATCAGGACAACCAGGCGCTCGAACTGCGCTTCGGTATGGATCGCAAGGGCGGCTTGTTCGTCAACCGTCTCGGCACGCCAACCGTCATGCGCGTGGATGAATCCCTGATCAACTCCATCGCCGTGCAACCCTACGAATGGCGGCACGAACGGCTTTGGTCGGTCAACCGCGTCAACCTTGTCGGCATCGAACGCCGTGAAGGACTCAATCCGCCGCTGGTATTGAGGTATCATTTCATCGATGAATCCTGGCAGGCAGAGCGCGCGGGTGAGGACCTGAGTGCCGCAATCGATCCGGCGCGCGCGAACTTCATGCTCTCGGTGCTGGAGGGGCTCAAGGTTACGCGCTGGTTCTCGCCCGCTGACGAGGTGGTTTCCACTGCGCTGGCCAATCCGACGATGGTTCTAACAATCATCGAGAAAACAATCGACGACAAAGGTGATTTCAGCGGGTTGATGCGGCGGGTGCTCAGTCTGGCCCCGGCCGCCGCGTCTTACGGCGGTGCTTATTACGGCCGTGTCGAGGGTGAAAGCCACCCGTTTCTGATCGATGGGGCGACTTATGCCAAACTCGCCATCGGCCTGCTGGATGAATGATGTTTCTGGAATTGGGAAGTTAG
>CANLKN010000012.1 GCA_947491475.1 Akkermansiaceae bacterium
TTCTTGAGTTCGGCGGGATCGACTTTTTCCGCGCGTTTCTTGGCGAAACCGCTTTGCGAAACGCGGACGTCCTGAACGATACCGACGCAACCGGAAGGCACGCGCAGCGAAGTGTCCTTCACGTCTGCTGCCTTCTCGCCGAAGATGGCGCGCAGCAGGCGCTCTTCCGGGGCGAGTTCGGTTTCGGACTTCGGAGTGATCTTGCCGACGAGGATGTCGCCGGGTTTCACTTCGGCACCGATGCGGATGATGCCGTCGTGATCGAGGTTGCGCAGGGCGTCCTCACCGACGTTCGGAATGTCACGGGTGATTTCCTCGGGACCGAGCTTCGTATCGCGGGCGGCGACGTCGAATTCGGAGATGTGGATGGATGTATAAACATCATCCTTCACCACCCGCTCGGAGATGACGATGGCATCCTCGAAGTTATATCCATTCCATGGCATGAAGGCGACGAGCACGTTGCGGCCGATGGCGAGTTCACCGTCCTCGGTGTTCGGTCCGTCGGCGAGCACCTGGCCCTTCTTGATTTTCTGGCCCTTCTTGACGATCGGCTTCTGGTTGATGCAGGTGCCGGCGTTCGAACGCATGAACTTGCGCAGCGGATAAGCCATGATGCCCTTGTCGAGATTGCTCTTCACCGACTCCGGATCGGAGAGGAATTTCTCATCTGAAACGGGCAGTTTGCCATCCGAAGTGGTGACGATGATTTCCGCAGTGGCGGCGGCAACGATGCCGTCCGCTTCGGAAACCACCACCGCGCGGGAATCACGGGCGGCCTTGCCTTCGAGCCCGGTGCCGACGAGTGGCGCCTCGGACACAAGAAGCGGCACACCCTGGCGCTGCATGTTGGAGCCCATCAGCGCGCGGTTGGCGTCGTCGTGCTCAAGGAAGGGAATCAGGCCGGCAGCCACGGAGACGAGCTGTTTGGGCGAGACGTCCATGTAGTGGCAGTCGGATGGCAGCGCTTCGATGAACTCGCCGCCTTTCTCGCGGGCGGTGATGCGCTCGGTGAGGAAGTTCCCCTTCTTGTCGATCGGGTTGTTTGCCTGGGCGATCAGGAAATTCTCCTCCTGGTCGGCGGTCAGGTATTCAATCTCGTTGCTGACCCTCGAATCCTTGACGCGGCGGTAGGGAGTCTCGATGAAGCCGAACTCGTTGATGCGCGCATAGGTGCACATCGAGTTGATGAGACCGATGTTCGGACCTTCCGGAGTCTCGATCGGGCAGATCCGGCCGTAGTGGGACGGGTGCACGTCACGGACTTCGAAGCCAGCGCGGTCGCGATTGAGACCACCAGGTCCAAGAGCCGAGAGGCGGCGCTTGTGGGTAAGCTCGGCGAGCGGGTTGGTCTGGTCCATGAACTGCGAGAGCTGGCTGCGGCCGAAGAAATCGCGCACGACGGCGGAGAGCGCCTTCGGGTTGATCAACTTCTGCGGCGTCATGCCTTCGATGTTCACGTCGAAAAGAGTCATGCGCTCCTTGACCAGACGCTCGGTGCGGGCGAGGCCCACGCGGCACTGGTTGGCGAGCAGTTCACCCACCGCACGCACGCGGCGGGAACCAAGGTGGTCGATGTCATCAATGACGCCATCGCCTTTTTTCAACTTCAGGATGTAACGCACCGCGGCGAGGAAATCCTCGGGCACCATGATGCGCTGGTCGGAATCCACCTGGATGCCAAGCTTCTGGTTGATCTTGTAGCGGCCGACGCGGGTGAGGTCGTATTTCTTCGGATCGAAAAACAAACGCTTGAGCAGCGCGCGGGAGTTCGCGGCGGTCGGCGGATCGCCGGGGCGCAGCTTGCGGTAGATGTCCTTGAGCGCGGATTCCTCGTCCTTGGCGGGATCCTTGCGAAGCGACTTCAGTAGGATTTCGTCTTCACGGCCGTCGATGACCTCCACGGTCTTGTGGCCAAGCGCCAGAAGCTGGCGCACGATGCCGATGGTGAGTGGCTCGTAGGCCTTGGCTACGACCATCTCGCCCTCCTGAATGTCCTCGAAGGGCACTTTGTGGCCAAGTTCGCCTTCGTCCATCTTATCGCTCAACGCGAGAATTTCCGGCGTATAGAAATGGCTGACGATGTCGCGGTCCGTCGGATAGCCGAGAACGCGGAGAAATGTGGTAGCCAGGAACTTGCGGCGGCGGCGGCGGCGGTCGAGATAAACGTAGAGCAGGTCGTTGGTGTCGAACTGCACTTCCAGCCACGAACCGCGGTCCGGGATGATGCGGAACGAGTGGAGCAGCTTGCCGTTGAGGTGCTGCGAGGTCTCGAAGCAGATGCCCGGCGAGCGGTGGAGCTGGGAAACGATCACGCGTTCGGCACCATTGATGATGAAAGTGCCGCGGCGGGTCATCATCGGCAGTTCGCCCATGTAAACGCGCTCCTTTTTGTTGCCGGTCTCATCCTTGAGCTTGAAGGTCACATAAAGCGCGGCGCTGAAGCTCTCGCTGTTGCGCAGCGATTCGAGCGAGGTGATTTTGGGGTCCTCGATGTCATAAGTCACGAAATCGAGCCCGATGGCCTCATCATAACTCTTGATTGGGAAAACCTCGCGGAAGACCGCTTGCAAACCGGAATCGGTGCGTTCGGAAGGGGGCACTTCCTTTTGAAGGAACTCATCGTAGGACCGGCTTTGGACCTCAATGAGGTTGGGCGGTTCGATGACCTCTTCGAATTTCCCGAAATAGAGACGTTCAGCCATGGTTTTATGTGGTATTTCTAATGACAAATTGAGCCCGAGCCGCGAACGGTCTCAGGCGGGGTGATTTTCAAGCGTGGAGAGTGTGTGTCGGAATCGGAGCGAAAGCCTCGGGTTGTCTGGAAAAAACGGGGATCTCGCTCCGGTTTCGGCGGAAGTTCCCGGGGCGGAACAGTCCGCCCCGGGAGAAATCCAGTGGTGGGTTACTTGAGTTCGATTTTGGCACCAGCCTCTTCGAGCTTCTTCTTGGCGGCTTCGGCTGCGTCCTTGGCGACGCCTTCGAGCACCTTGGCAGGAGCGCTTTCGACGAGCTTCTTGGCGTCTGCAAGGCCGAGACCGGGAGCCACTTCGCGCACCGCTTTGATGACGGCGATCTTGTTGGCACCGCAATCGTTGATGACGACGTCGAATTCGGTTTTTTCTTCGACGGCTTCGACAGCGGCAGGACCGGCGACCATGGCCACGGGAGCTGCGGCGGAGACGCCCCAGGTTTCTTCGAGTTGTTTAACGAGTTCGACGGCTTCCAGGACGGTAAGCTTGCCGAGTTCTTCTGCGAGTTGTGCGATGTTGGACATTATGTTTTTCCTTTTGCGGTATCGTCGCCTCCAGAGCCTCCGGAGATTTCAGTGCGGCAGCCGCCGCCCCGACGAGGAACCATTGTGTGTTCAGGCGGAAGCGGGAAACGCCGCCGCCATCCGTTCAGAGTGTTGTGTTTATTCGGCGGTGGTGGCTTCGGCAGGAGCTGCTGCTTCTTCGGCAACCGGGGCGGTTTCCGCAACCGCAGCTTCTTCCGCAGCTGGGGCGCTTTCTTCTTCCATCGGGCTGGATTCGCCCTCGGGATCGAACTTGTTTTTGATCACGCGGGCGATCATCGAGGCTGGCTCGAGGATGGTTCCGAGCAATTGCGAGAGAACCGCTTCGCGCGACGGAATGTCGGCGATGGCCTTGAGCTTCGCGCCGTCGAGCACGGCATTGCCGAGCAACCCGATTTTCATTTCCGGCTTCTTGAACTCTTTTTCAAAGTTCTTGATCACCTTGGCGGCAGCGAAAACCTCGCTTTCGCCCATGACGAAGGCCGTCTGGCCTACAAGGCCTTCACTGATGTCCGGCAGGCCGGCTTCGGCGAGCGCCTTGCGCATGTAGGTGTTCTTGGCGACGGTGCAGCGTGCGCCGCCGGCATCGAGGCGGTTGCGCAGCTCGGTGAACTGCTGCACGGTGAGACCGGTGTAGTCGATAACGATCAGGTAGGGAGACGCGTTGACGCGATCCAGCAGCCCGTCGATGATGATTTTCTTATCAGGATTCATGGTCGTGGTCGGTGCTGGTTAGGATGCGGATTTGGTGTAGGTGGCGGCTTCCAGCGGGATACCGGGAAGCATCGATGCGGCAAGCGTCACTGCCTGGATGTAGTTGCCCTTGGCGGAAGCGGGCTTGGCTCGCACCACGCTATCAAGGAAGGCGCGGGCGTTTTCCTCAAGCTGTGCGGGCTCGAACGATGACTTGCCGATCGAACCGGAGATGTTGCCGTTTTTGTCGAGTTTGTAGTCCACGCGGCCGGCTTTCACTTCCTTGACGGCCTTGGCGGTATCGTCGGTGACGGTTCCAGTCTTGGGATTGGGCATCAGGCCACGGGGGCCGAGCACGCGGGCGATCTTGCGCACTTCGGTCATGGCGTCGGGAGTGGCGATGGCGGAATCGAAATCCGTAAAACCCTCCTGGACCTTTTTGATGAGGTCCTCATAGCCGACATACTCCGCACCCGCAGCGATGGCGGCCTCCGCGGCAGCGCCTTGGGCGAAAACCGCGACACGGACATTTCGGCCGGTGCCATGTGGGAGTGAAACGGAGCCCCGGACCATCTGGTCGCTCTTGCGCGGATCCACGCCGAGGTGGAAGGAAAGCGTGACGGTGGGAGTGAATTTGGGCGCCGGGAATTGCTTCACGGTGGTGATTGCATCGGGCAGGGAGTAGCTCTTGCCTGCTTGGACGAGAGCGGCTGCCTTTTGGTAGCGTTTGCTGCGGTGTTTGGCCATTGTGGTGTTTGGTTGGCAGTTCGTTCGGAAATTGCGGATTGCGTTTTCCTCCTGCGGGTGCCGCCGGCGGTGAAACCTTTGGCTGAGAATTTTTTGGTTAAGACTCGTTGGCAAGACGCCAACGCTCCTTGATTTACATGCCTTCGATTTCGAGACCCATCTGGCGGGCTGTGCCGGCAAGGATGCGGGCAGCGGCTTCAGGGTCCTTGGTGTTGAGGTCGGGCATCTTGATTTTCACGACGTCCATCAACTGGGCCTTGGTGATCTTACCAACCTTGGTGCGGTTCGGCTCCTTGGAGCCCGATGCAAGACCGGCGGCCTTTTTGAGCAAGTTGCCGGCCGGTGGTTTCTTGGTGACGAACGAGAAGGACTTGTCCTTGTAAACCGAGATCACCACCGGAAGGACGTCGCCTACCTGGCTCTGGGTGGCAGCGTTGAATTCCTTGCAGAATCCCATGATATTGACGCCTGCCTGACCGAGGGCCGGACCCACGGGTGGAGAGGGGTTGGCGGCTCCGGCTTTGATTTGGAGCTTGATGATTTTGACGACTTCCTTGGCCATGGTTGTTTAGGGGTAGATGCTGAAAAGCTGAGATTCTGACATGCTGAGATGGATCAGGCCCGTTCGACCTGCCAGTATTCGAGTTCGACCGGCGTGCTGCGGCCGAAGATGGTGACGGATACACGCAATTTGCCGCGTTCGGGGTCGATTTCCTCGACGATGCCGTTTTGACTTTGGAAAGGACCATCGGCCACCTTCACGGTGTCTCCGACTTCGAAACTGATGGCCGGGCGGACGCTTTCCTCGCGCTCCTTGATTTGTGAAAGCATGGCGTCCACCTCACGCTGGCGCATGGGCGCCGGGCGGTCCTTTGTGCCGGCGAAACCAATCACCCCTTCCATCTCCTTTATGAAAAACCAGGTCTTCTCGACGAGCTGGCCATCCTCATCACTGAGGTTCATGTTGACGATGATGTAGCCGGGGAAGAATTTTTTCTTGGTCTCGGTTTTTTTGCCGCGGCGGATCTCGGAAACCATTTCGGTGGGCACGAGCACCTCGCGTATGTATTCGGTCATGCCTTCGGCTTCCGCGTTGCGCTGGATACGGTCACGGACTTTCCCCTCCTGGCCGGAGAGGACTTGCACTACATACCACTGGTCGCGGAAGGTCTTGGTTTCTGACATGACGGGTCTGGCGGAAAAATATGGACGGAAACTGAAGGCGGATCAGCGGCCGAGGTTGGTGAAGAAACCCACGATGAAGACGTGGAGGAAGTCCCATAACTGGACGAATCCAGCGAGCAGGATCATCGCGATCAGCACGACGATGGTCGAATCGACCAACTCCTTGTATTTCTTCAAGCCCTTGATCTTCGGGTCGGACTCCCAAGGCCAGCTCGCCTTGCGGAGCTCGCCTTTGACTTCACCCAGAAAACCGGAGATTTTTGAAAACATGATGCGCTGACGTTGAGACGGATTTTAAAAAGGTGGCACGGCAGGAGGGACTCGAACCCCCAACACTCGGTTTTGGAGACCGATGCTCTACCAATTGAACTACTGCCGTTTTGAGGCGACTCAAGGGCACCCCGTCGTGGCGGAGTGCCCTGAGAGGCGTGGCTGGCGGCTCCGGGTCGGTGGCCGACCGGAACCGCAGCCATTGGAATGGGATCAATCGAGGATTTCACCCACGCGGCCGGCTCCGACGGTGCGGCCGCCCTCGCGGATGGCGAAACGCATCGTTGGCTCCATGGCGATCGGGGTGATCAATTCGACCTGAAGGTTGATATTGTCTCCTGGCATCACCATTTCAACGCCCTCGGGAAGCTTGATGCTGCCGGTCACGTCGGTGGTGCGGAAGTAGAACTGCGGGCGATAGTTCGAGAAGAACGGGGTGTGGCGGCCGCCTTCTTCCTTGGAGAGAACGTAGATCTCAGCCTTGAAGTTCTTGTGCGGCTTGACCGTGCCGGGCTTGGCGATGACCTGGCCACGCTCAAGGTCAGTCTTCTTGAGACCACGGAGCAGAAGGCCGCAGTTGTCACCAGCACGACCTTCGTCGAGCAGTTTGCGGAACATTTCAATGTCGGTGACGGTGGTCTTCTGGGTATCGCGGATGCCGACGATTTCGACTTCCTCCATCTTCTTGATGATGCCGCGTTCGACACGACCGGTGCAGACCGTGCCGCGACCTTCGATCGAGAACACGTCTTCGACGGGCATCAGGAACGTCTTGTCGATCGGACGCTCAGGCTCGGGGATGTAGGAATCCACCGCATCCATGAGTTTCATGATGCTTTCCTTGTGCGTGGCGTCGCCTTCGAGCGCCTTGACAGCGGAACCCTTGACGATCGGAATCTCGTCGCCGGGGAAATCATAGCTGGAGAGAAGATCGCGGACTTCCATTTCAACGAGCTCGATCAGCTCTTCGTCGTCCACTAGGTCCACCTTGTTCATGAACACCACCAGTGCGGGCACGCCAACCTGGCGGGCAAGCAGGATGTGCTCACGGGTTTGGGGCATCGGGCCGTCGGCGGCGGAAACCACGAGAATCGCGCCGTCCATCTGGGCGGCACCGGTGATCATGTTCTTCACGTAGTCGGCGTGACCAGGGCAGTCCACGTGGGCGTAGTGGCGCTTTTCGGTTTCGTATTCGACGTGGGCGGTGTTGATGGTGATACCGCGCTCACGCTCCTCGGGAGCGGCGTCGATGTCCGCGTAGCTTTTCTTTTGGGCGAGGCCCTTTTCCGCGAGAGTGTTGGTGATCGCCGCGGTGAGTGTGGTTTTGCCGTGGTCAACGTGGCCGATGGTGCCGATGTTAACGTGTGGTTTATTGCGCTGGAATGCTTCTTTAGCCATGGTGGTTGTTGTTCTTACTTGAGACGTGGTGAGATTTTTTTCGTGATCGCCCTGGAGCTCGCGGGGGGAATTGAACCCCCGACCTCATCCTTACCAAGGATGCGCTCTACCCCTGAGCTACGCGAGCGATGTTTGAAACGCCCCGCCTTCGACCCGACAAAAACACCGCGGCTTGTCTCAAAAATGCGAGACCAGACGCGGCACCCCTGTCGTGCTGTGGGGAAGAGCGGGCGGACCTTAGCAAAGCCGACCACCCTGTCAAAAAAAAACTCAATGAAAAGAAAAATTTATCAACCCCTTGAAAAATCAAGGGGTGAAGTGCCTCTGGAAAGCTGTAACCGCCTCCTGAAACCCTCCTTTCCAAACATCTAAAGACTCGGGCCGCCGGCTTTGGCGCGCCAGCAATCAGCCCCATGATCTGAAAGTCGGTCTCGAGCAACTCCCCGCACGCCGAGGAGTCGTTAATACGAACGGATTCTCTTTATAAATGTGAAAAATCGCAAAATCATGATCTTGGGATTGTCGACATGCTGGCAATTCACAATGGTCCCCAGCCCGCTGGCCCTCGCCACATCCCACACCATGCCCGCGTTTTTCTTGATTGTCGCCTGTGCGCTCTGGGGCTTGAGTTTTCCAGCTGTCAAGACGTTGCAATTCGAGCACGCGGCGCGGCTTCCCGAGGCGGGCAGCGTGTTCACCAGCTTGTGGATTCAGGTGGCGCGTTTCGGCCTTGGCGCATTGTTCATACTGCCCTTCGCCCTTCGCGGCGGTGCTCCATCTCGTATGGAAATCCGCCAAGGCACGCGGCTCGCGCTTCTCGGAGGCTCCGGCATGGCCTTGCAGGCCGACGGCTTGGCCTACACCGATGTTTCGATCAGCGCCTTCCTCACCCATGCTTATTGCCTGGTGCTGATGATCGCTGCCTGTATCCGACTGCGCCGCGCACCCGGCGCACGCACGCTGCTGGCCACCGTGATGGTGATGGCGGGGGGCGCGATTCTATCTGGCTTTTCGCTCTCCAAACCCCACATCGGCCGTGGCGAATTGCAGACGCTCGCGGCGGCGGTGTTTTTCGCCTTCCAAATCCTAACACTGGAAAATCCGGTCCATCGCGGCAATCGCAGCACGCACGTCACACTGGTGATGTGCGCCGTCATCGCACTGGTCTTCCTGCCCATGTCGCTGCTTGCCGCTCCATCCGCAGAAACTTGGTTGGCGGCCGGAGCCTCTTGGAACGCCATGGCGATAGTCCTGGTGCTGGCACTCTGTTGTTCGGTAGGTGCGTTCTTTCTGATGAACCATTGGCAGCCGCGCGTCAGCGCCGTGGAGGCAGGTATGATCTACACTTCCGAACCGGTCTTCGCCGCTTTTTATGTCCTATTCCTGCCAGCATGGATTTCGGCTGTCACCGGCTTAGACTACCCCAACGAATCTCCCGGCACCGGGTTGCTCACAGGCGGAGCCTTGATCTTGGCGGCCAATATCCTGATGCAAATGCAACGCAAGCCGCACCCACCAACCATCGCCCCAGCGCCATGATCACTCAGGCAGCACCCAGAATCTCCCGTGCGCGGACCAACGCATCGTCGAAGTGCGCCACAAGGTTCGGCCGGCCGATTACCTCGATAAATCCGGCCTTGCGCAGCATGTCGAGCGGTTGGCGGTGCAGACCGCTGAGAATCACGCTGCCACCGTGTTTCTTGAGTCGCTCGACCACGCTCTCCAGCGCGTTGAGCGCGGTGGCATCCATGGCAGACACCAGGTGCAGGCGCAGGATGAGCACCTTGGGCGGTTCCTCGATACGCTCCATGGCGTCCTCCATCTTCTCTGCCGCGCCGAAGAGAAAAGGCCCGAAAATCCGATAAACCCGCACTCCCTCCGGGATTTCCTTGCCCGAAACGAGCTGTTCCGGCGATTCGAGCACATCGGATTCTAAAACCTGCGAAACCTCCGTGGTTTCCGAGACGCGTTTGATGAAAAGAATCGCCGCGAGCACCATCCCCACCTCCACCGCGATCACCAGATCGAAGATGACGGTCAGCGCGAAGGTGGTCACCAGCACCGCCGCATCGCTCAGCGGCATGCGGCCGAGACGCTTCATTTCATGCCACTCGCCCATGCGCAGTGCCACAAACACCAGCACCGCGGACATCGCACCCATCGGCACATAGGCAGCCCATTTTGCGAACAACAGGATGATCCCCAACAGCGTGAGCGCATGCACCATCCCGGCAAGCGGGCTGCGGCCGCCATTGTTGACGTTGGCCGAGGTCCGCGCGATCGCGCCGGTGGCGGGTAGTCCGCCGAAGAACGGACACACAATGTTGGCGATGCCCTGCGCCACGAGTTCGGTGTTGCTATCGTGGCGCTGGTTGGTCAGGCCGTCCGCCACCACGGCGGAGAGTAGCGACTCGATCGCCCCCAGCAGCGCGATCGCTGTTGCTGGGCCGATCAAATCCCGCATCATCGCCCAATCGAAATCCGGCCATGAAATCGCCGGCAGTCCGGCCGGGATCGCGCCACTGCCAAACTTCGAGCCGATGGTGGAAATCCCCAGGTTTTCCTGCCAGCCGAACGCCGCCACCAACACGGTGGCTCCGAGCATCGCGACGATGGATCCCGGCACCTTGCGGAATCCCAGCCGCGGCCAAAACATGATCACTGCGAGACATCCCACCGCTAACAAAACCGACGGCACATGCACCTCGCCGATGTGACGGCCCAGCCAGTGAAGCCGTTCAAGAAACTCGCGCGGCGCGGCTTCACCGGTATGAATGCCCAGAAAATCGCCGGTTTGCGTGGCAATGATCGCCACCGCGATGCCGGTGGTGAAGCCGCTGGTCACCGGCCATGGGATGTATTTGATGAGCGAGCCCATTTTTGCCAGTCCCATGATCACCAGAATCACACCCGCCATCACCGTGGCCATCATCAAGCCGCCATAGCCGTGTTTTTCGATGATGAGCAAAATGATTGGAATGAACGCCGCTGTGGGCCCGCCGATCTGCACGCGGCTGCCTCCCAGAGCGGAAATCAAAAAACCGGCGATGATGGCGGTGAAAATCCCCAGTGCCGGCGCGGGAAACGGCGTTTCCGAGCCGGTCGGCACGCTTGCGATACCCAGCGCAAGCGCCAGCGGCAGCGCGATCATGCCCACCGTCAAGCCGGCCATCACATCCCGGCCGAGATCCGCGGGCGTGAATTTCCCGCTCAACAACTCCAGCGACTTCGGCCTGTAGCCCAAAGCCGCCGCCCACGACCGCTCCTTCCTCTCTTTCATCGACAATCTCCTTGTCCGTCGTTTCCTGGCGGGCAGGCGAAGAGTCGGCCGGTGGGCCAAGTGCCGCAAGGAAAATACCGGATTCGTGGATTTGTTAGAATGACAGCCTAATCCCAACAGAAAAACTGACTGGCGTTTTGACCGTCAAAAGCGCATGGCCGGACGGAAATCCAACATCAGAAACCGCGGCGGTGATATCTTACAAAATCGCTCCCGGCGCGTAATCCGCAGCTTGCGGGCGGGCGGCTTCAAGTTTTCTAACAGCCTCCGCAAAAGCCGCGATCTGTGATTTTGCCGCACCGGACTCGCGGTCGCCGCGGGCGAGGATGGCATCGAGCATTTCACGGGAAAGTCCGAGCCGCTCATCACCGGCGAGGCGATCAACGAGGTTGTTGCGCTCGATTTTTCCGTTGCGCAGATCGTTCACGGTGGCCACGGCGTGCTCCTTGATCGCCTTGTGCGCGGTCTCGCGGCCGACGCCGGCTTTCACCGCTTCCATCATGATGGTGGTGGTCATCAGGAACGGAAGATAATGCGCGGTCTCGGCGGCGATGACCGCCTCGTAGGCGTCCATCTGGTCGAGAATGGTGAGATAAGTCTCGAACATGCCATCGGTGGCGTAAAACGCATCCGGCAGCATCACGCGGCGGACCACCGAGCACGAGACGTCGCCCTCGTTCCACTGGTCGCCCGCAAGACTAGCGGCCATTGCGAGGTAGCCTTTGAGGATCACATGGAAACCATTCACCCGTTCGCATGAACGGGAGTTCATCTTGTGCGGCATGGCGCTGGAGCCGGTCTGGCCCGGCGCGAATCCCTCGCTGGCGGTTTCATGGCCGGCCATCAGCCGCAGTGTCTTGCAAAATGACGACGGCCCCGAGCAAAGGTCTGTGAGAGCGGCCACCACCCGGAAATCCAGCGACCGCGGATAGACCTGGCCGACATTGGTCCACACCGCTGGCATGCCGAGGTGGGCGACGACGCGCTGCTCCAGCTCCGCAACCTTCGCCGCATCGCCCTCGAACAGGGAAAGCTGATCCATTTGCGTGCCGACGGCACCTTTCAGCCCGCGCACGGGATAGGCGGCGATGATATTTTCCAGTGCACCCAGCGAGTCTAACAACTCCTCACCGAACATCGCGACGCGCTTGCCGAGCGTGGTCGGCTGCGCGGCCACGTTGTGGGTGCGGGCTGTCAGGACGAGTTCGCACCATTGCTCCGAGCGCTCGCGCATCCGGCGAAGCGTGGCGACCGTCTTGTCCCGCACGACCAGCAAAGAGCGGTGAACCTGGAGTTGCTCGACGTTTTCGGTGAGATCGCGCGAGGTCATGCCCTTGTGGACGTGCTCGTGGCCGGCGAGATCGTTGAACTCCTCGATGCGCGCCTTCACATCATGGCGGGTGATTTTTTCACGGGCCATGATCGAGGCTGTGTCCACCTGGTCTTTCACTTTTTCGTATGCGGCGATCGCCTCGGCGGGAACATCGAGCCCGAGATCGCGCTGGGCCTTCATCACGGCGATCCAGAACTCGCGTTCCAGAACGATCCGTCCTTCGGCGGACCAGATGGCTTGAATGGCGGGCGAGGCGTAGCGTTCGGCAAGGACGTTGGGAATCACGCGCGGAGCTTGGTCGGCGGAGTTGGAAGTTTCAAGCGGAGCTTGCCGGAAATCAGACGTCTTGCATGAGCCTTGCACGCGCGATCCAGGACCGCTAACCCTTTGCCATGCCACCTGAGGCTGGAATTTCCGGCTGATGGACCCGCTTGTCCTTCTCATGCAGCGCTTTCACCACACGCAGTTCGCCGACGCCCGCCGCTTGGCGGAGCTCAAGTCCGCCGCCGGCCAGAGTGTCTCGGTGTGCATTCCCACGTTGAACGAGGCGGAAACCATCGCCGCGATCGTCACGACCATCCGCAGGGAACTGATCGAGAGCGTGCCGCTGGTGGATGAAATCCTGGTGATCGATTCCGGCTCCACCGATGGCACCCGCGAGCAAGCCCGGCAGGCCGGGGCCACGGTTTTCCTGTCCTCTGAAATCGCCCCGGAAACTGGAAGCCACTGCGGCAAGGGCGAGAATTTGTGGAAAGCGCTGCATGCGGCGAGGGGATCGACCATCTGTTATCTGGATGGCGATATCTGCAACTTTCACGCGGGATTCGTCACTGGTCTGTTAGGCCCGCTGCTGACCAATCCGGACATCGACTACGTAAAGGCTTATTACGAGAGACCGCTGGCCCTTGGCGATGCCACGCATTCCAATGGCGGCGGCCGGGTTTCCGAAATTCTTGTGCGCCCGATGATCTCGTTGTTCTATCCGGAGCTCGCCGGAATCCTGCAACCGCTCTCCGGCGAATACGCCGCCCGCCGCGCGTTGCTGGAATCGCTCCCCTTCCCCACCGGCTACGGGGTGGAAATCGCCCACCTCATCGACCTCGCGCGGGCCGGAATGCTTGGACGCATCGCCCAGACCGATTTGGTGAAACGCATCCACCGCAACCGCGATAACGATGACCTCGGCGACACCGCCTTCGCCATCCTGCGGGTGATTTTCCGCCGCCTTGAGCGCGATGGAAAGCTCACCCTCTCAAGCACTCTCACAGAGATCCACCAGCGTTGGTCGGTCGATGAAGCCCGCGTCGAACCGATCACCAAAAACATCCCGGAGCCCGAGCGCCCGCCGCTGCGTGGATGAAAATGACGGCTCACCTCACTGCGCGGTTGTCGGAGGGCCGCTGAGAATGGTGTTGGTTTCCGAAGGAGCGGCAGGCGCGTTTGACGGATCCAGCGTGAGCAGGAAACCCGCCGGCAAGACCATGGTGGAGCCAAGACTGAAATCGAACGAGTCCGCACCCGCAGCACTGCTTTCCGGCAGGCTTCCGAGATAGACCGGCCGCGCGCCCGCATCTGGAACGACCCACAGATTGTAAACCATGCCATTCCCTGCGGGCAGCAGGTTGCTCACCACCAGCGTGCCTGCATCCCGCGCGGCGTCATAAATCGGCAGAGCCATCGGCGGGCCTTGCGGCTCGTCAGCTTCTACCACCGCTTCGGCATGATCGACATACTCCGCATCAAGGTGATCCGCGGCTTCCTCATCGGCGGAAATTTCCTCAGCCAGCGGATGGCGGTTGGTCACTGCCAAGGCGTCGCCGAGCAGCGCGGTGAGCGAGGTGCGCACCCCGGCCGAGGCCATGGTTTCATCCGGCGGAAGCAGAGTCATCACCAATGGCAAGGCCCGGCCCGGCAAAACTTGAAACATCACCCGGTCGCGCTGGTGGAATTCTTCCAAATTGCCGCGCAAAACTTCGATTTCGCGAGTCAACCGCGCCGCTTCCTGAGTGCTGTCCGGTTCCGCGATGGCAGGGAAAACCTGGGGCTCGATTTCCACTGGCATTGTTTCAGCCGCCACGGCAGGAGCGGGATCCTGCGGAGCGAAGCGCTCCCAAACCACGAAAGCCGCGAGCGCCGCAGCTACCGACCAACCGGCCACCGCGAGCCATAGTGGCGACTGGCGCGGCGAATGCGCCAGGCCGAGACGGCGCTGCAGGCGCTCCAGTTCGCCCGCCTGTGGCACCATCGGCTCTGCCGTGATGGAGGCGATCGCGGCCACCAGTCGATCCATTTCCAGACAGGCACGCCGCAGCCCGGGGTCCTGGCGCATGGCATCTTCGAAAAGCGCGGATTCATCGGCATCAAGCATGCCGAAGCTCCGCCATGCGGCGCTGTCGTAGGGATCAGAGTTCATGGCGCGAGAGTTGGTTGCAGAGGGTTTCCAAAGCGCGACGGAGGTGGTTTTTCACGGTTGCGGATGCTGCGGCGGATTGCCCGGGTTCCGGCTGACGTGCATATTCCAGAAAAATGGCCCGCTCCAGACAACTCCGTTCCTCCAACTCGAGTTGATCCATGGCAGCCCGCAAGCGCTGGCAGTCATCACCGGCCAGAACTTTCACATTGGCACCATGGGCCGCAGCTGGATTCACCGCCTCCCGTTTGCCCCGGCGGCGGGCCTGCAAGCGCTCGAGTGCCAACTCGCGCATCGTCACAAATGCCCACACGAATGGCGGCATCCGGTGTGGATCATAAGACTCCGCACGTTTCCACATCCGCTCGAACGCCGCGCGCAGCACTTCTTCCGCATCGCGGCGCTCACCCAGCATACGGCACGCGCCACCCAGCAATACCGGAGCCCACAGCGCGTAAAGCTCGGCAAGCGCGGTGCCATCGCGCCTGGCCATTCGCTGGATCAACCGTCCAGCTTCCCCGCTCGCATCCTCGCACAAACCCGAGGGCAAAGACTGGAACGGACCTGCTACAGTATCCATCATGCCGGAGTCATAACACGATACTCCCCCCGCCCCGCAATCATTATCGAAAATTGCCGCTCCTTGAGCATTCCGGGTGGAGCCTGCACACTCAAGACGCTTCCAGTCGGGCGCTCAAGACAAGCGGTCGCGGAAGTCCTCATAGGAGAACTCGCGGATGACTTCGAGGCGTCCGTCCTCATGTTGCAGCGCGATGGGCGGGTGCTTCACACCGTTGAAGGTGGTGGTCTTGACCATGGTGTAGTGCGCCATGTCGTCGAAGACGAGAGTATCACCAATCCTCAACTCGCGTGGAAACGTGAAGTCGCCCACCACATCGCCGGCCAGGCAGGTGGGGCCGCCGAGGCGGTAAGTGAAAGGAGATTGTGGATTGGAATATTGGGGATCGCCGGCGGGAAGATAACTTTCGCCATCAAAGGTGACAGCCGGCTCCTTCATGTCTGGTCTCTGGTTTCTGGTCTCTGGTTTCTCCACCAGAAATACATCCGGGCGATATGGCATTTCCATCACATCCGGCATGTGTGCGGTGGCGGAAACACTGAGGATGGCGAGGCGGTGGCCGGTGGATTCGAAAATGTCCATCACGGTGGCGCGCAGCACTCCGGTGTGGATGGCGATGGCCTCGCCGGGTTCCAGCCAGACCTCGATTTCGTATTTCGCCTTGGTTTCGCGCACCAGGCGGATGAGGCGTTCGCGGTCGTAGAACGGTTTGGTGATCCAGTGGCCGCCACCCATGTTGAGATAAGTGAATTGCGGCGAGCGCAGCAGGTGGCCGAATTTATCATCCACGGCGGCAAGAGTGGTTTCGAGATCATCCGAGTCCTGCTCGCAAAGCGTGTGGAAATGCAGGCCCGAGAGGCCGGTGAGGTCGGCTCCGGTGAGTTGCTCCGCGGTGATGCCGAGGCGCGAACCGGCGATGCAGGGATCATAGATCGGCGTGTGGCCGGTGGAGCATTCCGGGTTCACGCGCAGGCCGCATTGCAACTCACCGCTGCGGAAACGCGGATGTGCCATGACCATTTCGCGGAAGCGAAACCATTGCGAAAGCGAGTTGAAATCCAGATGATGGGAAAAGCCGCAGAGCTCCGCCACATCCGCCTCGTCGTAGGCTGGCGAGTAGGTGATGATATGTTTTTGGAAATGATCGCGCGCGAGCAGCGCCTCCCACAGGCCCGAGGCGCAGCAGCCGTCGAGATCCGAGTTGATATATGGAAATGCCTTCCAGCAGGAGAAGCCTTTGAGAGCGAGCACCAAGCGGCAGCCGGCGGCTTCCTTCACCTCACGGAGAATGGCGGTGTTGCGCCTCAGCGCGGCGATGGAGATGACAAACATGATGGCAGCGGCGACAGAAAGCCGAAATATCTGTTAGAAGTCCAGATAGATCTCGGTGCGGCGGTTGGCGCGGCGGCCTTCGGGATCGTCATCACCGGTTTCAGTCACGTTCGGACGGCGCGGCTGGCTGGCACCCTTGGCGATGGTGATGATCTGGGTGGCATCCACGCCGGATTTGGTGAGAAAATCCCGGACGACCGCAGCGCGGCGTGCGGAAAGGCTGTTGTTGTATTCCTCGGTGCCGAGCGCATCGGTATGGCCGCTGAGGGTGATTTTTTTACCCGAATCCGATTTCAGGATCATCACGACAATTTCCAACTGCCGCCGGGTGCGAGGATTGATCTCGTCCTCATCGAATTCAAAATAAAGTGCGAGGGTATCGCCACCGGCGGGATTTTTGACCAGCGGCGAGTAAAAGACATCTCCACCTGCCACGCGGCGGGCATAGTCGGCGAGCAGTTGGTCGAGATTGATTTCCGCGACGCGCCAGTTCGCGGGTGCCGGCGGCTGGCGCAAGGTGAGTGCGAACTGTGCGCTTTGCTTGCCATCGGCGGTCTCGACATTGGCGAGGTAGCCGACGGTGTCCTCGCGCTGGAACATTGAGCGAAGCGGCTTGGACTTACGCAACCGGTATTCGCCTTCCTCAAACAGGATGCAGAGACCGGCGATCTTGGCATCGGAAACCACGGAGGAGTCCACAAAAGCGCGTGCGAATTCGAAATCCTGATTGAGCACCGCCTGGATGAAGGCGTCCGCCACGCCAAGTGAGTCGGCGAGGGCGGCCTTCGGAATGGGTTCTCCCTCGGTCGGCGGGAGAGTGATTTTTTCGACGATCCACTTGCCGTCAACACGCTTGAGATCGAGGAAAATCCGGTTGCGCCCGGGTTCGCGGTCAGCGAGTTCGAGCGACCAGCGGGTGCGGGTATTGAGCTCAAGTTCACCAACCTCGCGGACACCATCGGGTTGGCGCAGGCGCAACGGCGAGGTGGCCAACTGGCGGAGGCGTTCGGCGGTTGCGGGATCGAGAGCCTCGTCGCCGAGCAGGCGGGCAAGGGCGGTGAGGTCGCCATTTTCGATGGCCTTGGCAATTTGTTGGACGAGTTCCTCAGGGTGAGCAGTGGCCAATCCGATGCCGAGATCCTTGAGAATGGTTTCTGGGCTTTCGGGCGCGGGGGTATCGACGGAGCCAGCCGGATCAGGGATTGGGGTGGTTTGAGGCTCGGTCTTGGCGGCAGGGGGTCTTGCGGTGGGAGTTTTCTCCAACGGCTCTGGTTTCACTCCGGGCCGCACGATGAGCAGGACCAATGCGGCCACGGCCAGCACGGCGGCGAGCCCGAGGAAAAAATAAGGAAGTTTGGATCGTTGCATGGCAAGTGGTGAGGGAACGTGGCGGGAAGTGAGGAAATTTCATCGAGCTCTCATTTTTCCTTGCGTGGCAGGGCGGGCACGGTGGCTCGCAGTGTCTTTCCATCGCGCAAAAAGTGCAGCGTGGTTTCCTGCACGGCGGCGGATGCGGCGAGGTGGATGAAAAACTCGCTTGCGCCGCTGATGCGCGAGTTGTTCACCGCGATGATCAAATCCCCCGGCTGGAGCAGGCCGGACGGCAGACTTTCCGCCGCGAGACCGGTGACCACCACGCCGCGCAAGCCGCGCATTCGTTCCGGCACCGAGAGATCGCGTACTTCTATGCCGAGGGCTTGCAGGATTTCCTCCGGATCGCCGGGGCGGCCTTGCTCGGTGCCATTCTGGGGAAGCCGGGCGGCGGCGGATGCCACGCCGCTTTCCGCGATGACGACTTTGAGCTCCATCAATTCCCCCTTGCGCCAGATTTGCATGACCATCTCCTCGCCGATGCCGGTGGCTTGCACGAGAGTGAACAACTGGGTGGCGCTGTGGATTTTCTGGCCGTTGTATGAAAGCACCACGTCCCATGGCTGCAAGCCGGCCGCCTGTGCCGGTGAGCCGGGAGAGACTCCGAAAATCGCGGAACCCTGCTCGCCTTGATATTTCAACGCCGAGCGCACGGCTGGATCCAGATCGCGCATTTGCACGCCGAGAAAGCCACGAATCGGCCGGCCGCGCTCGAGGATCTGGAACAACGAGTCTTTCACATCGTTGGAGGGAATCGAGAAACCCACACCTTGGAAGCCCGGATTTTCCCGATCTGGCGAGAAAATCGCGACGTTGATGCCGATGATCTCGCCGCGCAGGTTGACCAGTGGGCCACCGGAATTTCCCGGGTTGATGGCGGCGTCGGTCTGGAAAAGATCGCGCTGGTTGTCGGATAGCGAGCGTTCCTTGGCCGAAATGATGCCTTGAGTGACCGTCTCGCCGAGGCCGAAGGGATTGCCGACGGCAAACACCATCTGGCCTACCTGCGCCTGCGAAGAATCGCCGAGCTTGAGCGGCGTGAAGGGGCCATCGCCTTCGATCTTGAGCACGGCGATATCGAGCAAAGTGTCCTCGCCGATCAAGCGCGCGGCGTGGGTTTTTCCGCCGTGCAGCGTCACCTGAATCTGTTGTTGGCCAGCGATGACATGGTGGTTGGTGATCACATGGCCTTCTTTGGTGACGATGACCCCGGAACCCTGCCCTTGGGTGGGATAGCGCCGCACGCGGGTGCGCCCCGAGAAGTCGAGCAAGCGCTCGGTGCGGACGCCGGCGATGTCGATGCTCACCACGGATGGCACCACGGCGCGGGTGAGGCTGGCGTATTCGTCGTTAAGGCGCGAGAGCAGTTCGACATCGCCGAGGTCGAGCGCCGAGCGGTCCGGCAGGGTGAATTTTTCCGGCCGGAAGCGCCCGCCGTCTTTTGAAATGCCCGGAATCAAATCACCAAGATCCCCACCGGCGCGGCAGGTGCGCATGGCGGAAACAGCAACGAATGCCGTGAAAAACACGACAATCAAGGCCAGCAATCGGCGGAACGAAGCATTCATGAATCGGGTGACGGGGCGCAAGATGCCCGGAAACCGACAGATTCCAAGCCCGGATCACGCATGGCATTCGGTGTGCCAATTCGCTGGAATCTTCATTCTAAACGCTTGGTCCGAGCCGCACCATTTGCCATAACACGCGCCATGAGAATACTCGCCATCATCTGGACTTCCCTGCTTGCGATATCCCCGGCCGGGGGACAGGCCTTGACCTCGGCGGATCGCGAGGCGCTTTTGGAAAAGCTGGAGGCCGTGCGGTCCAGCGCGGATTCCAAAGTGGACGAGAGGTTTCGCATGGCCATCGCAGCTTACCGAAACGCCTCGACCAGCGATCAGGCCGCTGCGGATTTCTATCTGGATTGCATCGAAAAAGTGAACTTCAAGGACCAGCGCCGGAAGAATGCCGACTTCCGCGAGTGGAAACGCAAGGAGGCTGAGAAACTTTCCGCCCCGGGACTGGGTCTGGCTCTGCGACTTCAACTCAATTGGCTCACACTCACCCTGCGCGCCGCTTCCCAAAAGACCGACCGCGAATCACTCCTGCCGGAAGTGCAGCAAATCCTCGATGCCATCGTCCGCGATGCCGCCGCGCTTAAGGATCACCAGCAAATTCTCAACCAAGCGGTGAACTCATCGTTTTTTGCCAAGGCCTATGATCTGGGAAACATCAACGTGGACGGCTGGCCGCTGGCACCCGGGCAACTGGGCCTGGTTTATGAGCAAATCCTACTGCCACCGCAGCGCAAGCCGGACCGCCTGGAGAAGCTGCGCGCCGGATGGACCAAGCGCATCCAACAGGAAATGGCACTGCAGGAGGCATGGGCCGGAGCAGAGGACCCGGCCAGCAAGAAGATCGGCACCTCAGCCGCACTCCGCTCGCCTGCTTACGAGTTGTTTCTGGTCGAAGTCGTGCCCGAGTTGCAGTGGAAGATGGAGCTCGACCTATTCAAAAGCGGTGACGAACAAGGTGCCGCGTTGAGAATGCTCAGCCACTTGGAGAAAAACATCGGTCACAAGTCGGCACGCTCATGGGCCGCGGAATTCAGTAAACTGCTCAATCCCGTGGAGGCCAGCGGACCGTAGCCCGTGCTTTACTTCCTCCCGCGGCCTCCTGCATCCTGCGCCCCCGCCCATGACTGCCGCCGAGATCCGCAACAGCTTCCTTGATTTTTTCCGCGAAAAACAGCACTCCATCGTGCCCTCCGCCTCGCTGCTCCCGCAGTCGCCAGGCCTGCTTTTCACCAATGCTGGAATGAACCCGTTCGTGCCGTATTTCCTCGGCGTCGAGAAAGCCCCCTACGATCCGCCGCGCGCCGCCGATACCCAGAAGTGCATCCGCGCCGGCGGCAAACACAACGATCTCGAAGACGTCGGCTACGACACCTATCACCACACGTTTTTCGAAATGCTAGGCAACTGGTCGTTCGGAAACTACTTCAAAAAGGAAGCCATCTCATGGGCGTGGGAACTCGTCGTCGAGCGCTGGGGACTGCCTGCCAACCGCCTTTACGCATCCGTCTATGCACCAAAACCCGGCGACCCCGGCGAATTCGATCAACAAGCCTACGATCTCTGGGCCGCTCTCTTCATTGCCAAAGGCTGCGACCCCGCCGTCCACATCGTCAACGGCAACGTCAAAGACAACTTCTGGATGATGGGAGAAACCGGCCCCTGCGGCCCGTGCTCGGAACTCCACGTCGATCTCACACCCGAAGGAGACTCCCAAGGCAAGCTCGTCAACAACGACTCCGACCTCTGCATCGAGATCTGGAACCTCGTCTTCATCCAATACAACGCCGAGGCCGACGGCAGCTTCCGCGAGCTGCCCGCCAAGCACGTTGATACCGGCATGGGCTTCGAGCGCGCCTGCTCGATCATCCAAGGCACCAAGGGCTTCACCGATTTTTCCAACAAGCCCTCGAACTACGCCACCGACGTCTTCACCCCCATTTTCCGCAAGCTGGAGGAACTGAGTGGCAAAACCTATGTCAACATCTACCCCGAGCCCGGCGCCGACCGCTCCGCCTTCACGGAGGAAATGAAGGATGCCATCGCCTTCCGCGTGATCGCCGATCACTTGCGCACGCTCAGTTTCTCCATCGCCGATGGCATCATGCCCGGCAACAACGGCAGAAACTATGTGCTTCGTAGAATCCTCCGCCGCGCGGTTCGATATGGCCGCCAACTTGGATTCTCTGGAGAGAAACCGTTCTTCGCCGCACTTGTGCCGACACTCGCCGCGGAAATGGGCGATGTATTTCCCGAGTTGAAGAACCGCCAGGCAACGATCGAACAAACGCTCTCGCAGGAAGAAACCAGTTTCAACCAAACTCTCGACCGCGGTCTCAAACGCTTCGAAGAAGCGATCGGGGACGACACGCGGGACGCGTGTGGTCCCCATCAACTCTCCGGCGACATCGCATTCGAGCTCTACGACACCTTTGGCTTTCCCATCGACCTCACCGAACTGCTTTGTTCCGAGCGAACCATCAACGTGGATATCCCGCGCTTCGAAAAACTCATGGAGCAACAGCAAGACCGCTCCCGCGCCGCCAAAAAAACCAACATTGTCCGCGCTCTCGATATCTCTACCGATGCCGTCACCGAGTTCCTCGGCTTCGACGCCGATGAATGCGAAGCCACCGTGCTCGAAATCCACCCGCAGGAAGACGCGCTCTTCGTCATCACCGACAAGACCGTCTTCTACGCCGAAATGGGCGGCCAGGCCGGCGACACCGGAACCATCAATCAAATCCCCGTCACCGGCGTCCAACAAATCGGCAAGGCCCGCGCTCTTGTCATATCTCAAATTTCAAATCTCAAATTTCAAATCCAGCCCGGCGACAAGGTTACTCTCCGCATCGAGGCCACGCGCCGCCGCCCGATCGAAGCGCACCACACCGCCACCCATCTGCTGCATTGGGCGCTGCACGAAGTGGTTTCCAAGGACGCCGCCCAGCAGGGTTCCTCGGTGGATGAACACCGCCTGCGCTTCGACTTCAACAGCGCCGCTCTCACTAACGAGCAGATCACCATGATGGAGGAAATGGTCAACGGCGCGATCAAGCAGGACATGGCCGTTTCCTGGACAGAAGTCCCGCACGCCTCCATCAAGGATCGCAAGGACATCATGCAGTTCTTCGGAGACAAATACGGCGAGGTCGTCCGCGTTGTGGAAATCGGCGGCAAGCGCAACGCGCTCGATGGCTACTCGATGGAACTCTGCGGCGGCACCCACGTGCGCAACACCTCGGAGATCGGCCTGTTCAAAATCAAGAGCGAGAGCGCCATCGCTTCCGGCGTCCGCCGCATCGAGGCCGTCTGCGGCGATGCGGCATGGGCGCACCTCAATGAGATCGTCGAGAAGTGGGATCGCGACTTCAATGCCGCGCGCGCCAAGCTGGCGGCCGCCAACGAAAAGCTAACAACTCTCGGTGAAGCTGCCGTGGAAGTGAACGAATTCCCGCACATCATGGCTGCCATGCTCGTCGAGCGCGCCGACATCGGAGAGATCAACGCCACCTTCGCCTACGCCCAACGCACGCTTGAGGAAACCCAACAGGCCGCCATCGAAGCCGAGAAGCGCATCAAGAAGATCCAATCCTCCCAAGCCGCCTCCCTCGCCGACGAAGCGCTCGCCGAACTCATTGCGTTGGGAAAACCCATCATCGTCTCCTTCGAGTCAGATGCCTCATTGCTGCAAGAACTGCAAAACGGCCTGAAAAAGAAAAGCTTCAGCGGTCCCGCCCTGCTCATCGTCGATGACGGCGAGAAACTCCACCTCGCCACCCACTGCGGAGCCGAGGCTCTAACGAAAGGGCTCAAGGCCGGCGACCTGCTGCGCGACCTTGCCGCCCTCGCCGGCGGCAAAGGCGGCGGCAAGCCGGATCAGGCGCGAGGTGCCGCACCGGATCGTGCGAAGTTAGAAGAACTCAAATCCGCGGCAGCCCTACTTTTCACGAACTGAAGTCCTCAAGCAGGCAATCAAGCGCTCGATCCGCATTACTTCCGTTTCTTTTTCGGCTCGAAGTTCACCGCCTTCGGATCAAAGGCATTCGGATCATAGCCGGGATTCATCCACTCGATTTCACCGTGCAGTGCCTGCATGTATTGGAAAGTGCCACCAAAGTCTTCCGGCGGGCAGGCGCGCGTGCCGTCGAGCATTTGCGGAGTTCCCTCGCCAGCTTCGCGTTTTTCGAAAACAATTTCGTGAATCCATTCATCGGCGAAGTCGTAGCGGTAGAGGATACGGATCGGCAGTTTGCGCTTGCCAATGAACTCGGCGACGGTGAGCTCCGCCTCATCCTGGAAGTCGCCGAGCACCTGGTCCTGAAGACCGATCGGGCCGATCACGTCCACCAACCGCTTGCCCTTGCCGTGGCGGAACTCGTGCGGGTGCTTGTTTGCCCAGCCCATCGCCGCCTGGATCGCATCGCTCAGCTCAATGAATGTAACCTCTTTGGAAATCGAGAAACGCCGCCAGATCTGCGGTTGGATGCCGTAGAGGAAGACTTTCACCACCACCCGGTTCTGATCGGTTGTTTTGGCCATGCGCGAAGCATGAAAAAACCGCGCCGCGGAAGCAACGGGAATTCACCATCTGGAAAAATGTTCAAACCAAGCCGACTGGCTTGCACTCGTGGTTAGGTATCACGTGGCTGGTATTCGGGTTGCCGAGGTGTGATGAAACCGCCTCGGCGAGCACATCGCGGAAGTCGGTGGTGTGGCGGAGGTCCCGCTGCTGATGGAGTTTTTCCGGTGCGAGACCGGGCCACTCGCCGAGCACGGGTTTGCCGGAATTTGCGAGGCCTCCGCCGACGGCGATCATGCAGTTGGCCCAGCCGTGGTCGGTGCCGTTGGTGCCGTTTTCAGCCACGGTGCGCCCGAAATCGCTGAGTGTCAGGACCAGCACGTCGTTCATAGCATCGCCGAGATCTTTGCGGAAGGCGGCCATGGCGTCGCAGAGGTCGCGCAGGCGGTTGGCGAAGCCGCCGGTGACTCCGCCCTGATTGCTGTGGGTGTCCCAGCCGCCGTAATCGAGTTGGATGAGCTCGGTGCCGATGCCGGCTTTGATCAGGCGCGCGGCTTCGCGGAACTGGAGGGCGATTCCATTTTTGCCATAGTTCGCACCGTTTGCCGGCTTGTATTCCTGTTTGGCGATGGCTTCGAGCTGGCGGGTTCCTTCCAGCGTGGCGGCGGCAGTGCGGGACAGCAGGTCGGCCATGGCCGCGCGTTTTGCATTGGGCTTGGTGCAATAGGCGGTTTCCAGCGCGGCGCGCAGGACATCGGCATCGCCGTGCATGTTCGGCATGGCGAGGTCGCCAATCCCGCGGATGGCGTAGGCGGGGGCTCGCCCGCGCAGGATGCGCGGCAGATTGCCGCCGATGGCAACCGCGCGGATGCCGCCGTGGCCGGTGGAACTGGCGAGGTGGCGATTGAGCCAGCCGTCGGAGGACAGCGTTTTGCCGACGACTCCGGTTTCCCAGGTGTCTTGTTCCTCGAAATGGGATCGCGTGTTTTTGGCATAACCCACGGCTTGCAGGCTCACCGCGCTTCCTTCCTTGAACAGTGGCAGTAGCGATGCGGCCGCCGGATGCAGCCCGAAAAAACCGTCGAGATCGCGGCTGGCGTTCGGATCGCCGCCGGGGCGCGGAATCGCAAGCGACTTACGGTGCTTGTAGTAATCGAGGTCGCCGTGGGGCACGACGAAGTTGAGTCCGTCGATGCCGCCGCGCAGGAACACGGCGACCAGGGTCTTGCCCTTGCGGACGGGCAGCAGTTGCGGAGGGTTGGCGGCGAAGAGAGGAAGCGGTGCGAGCCCGCCGAACATGGCGGCGGTGCCAGTGATGCGGATGAATTGGCGGCGGGTGGTGTACATTACGGTGTTTGTTAAATTCATCGGGTTTGGTATTCCGGCATCATGTGCAGGAACGATGCAAAAAGACGCCGGCGCTGAGTCTGATCCGCGATGTCATGTTGGAGGATGGCATGCAGGGCCTCGCGGGTGCTGACGGATGGCTCGCGGCCTTTGCGCGCGGTGAAGGCATGGTCGATAAGCGCGTCGCGATGATGCGGGTCTTCAAGAAGCTCCGCATCAAACCAGCCGTGCGGCAGGGTGGCGGAAAATGCCTGCTCCAGCTCCTTGCAGTAACTCCATTTCTGAAGTTGATAGTTCGAGTCGGCGTATTCCTCATTGGCTTCCGGATAACCATCGGGGCTGGCGCGGTCGAAAAGATTGCGGCCGCTGCGTGCGCCGAGGCCGATCACCGGCCACGGATGCAGCGAGCCGGCCGCGCGCTGGTGGGCGACGCCAAACTCGACGGGAGTCATCAGTTTCCCCTCGCTATCTGCAGCCATGAAACGCGGGGAACTGGCGAGCACGCGCATCATCCGTCGCATGTCGCCGCCGCTGCGGAGGAATTCCTCGGCGAGTATTTCCACGGTCGCCTCGTCCACCGGCATGCCGAGGTAGTGGGCGGCCATTTTCTCCGCGATGAAACGCGCGGTCTGCGGGCGGGCGGCGAGCATCTCTATCACCATGCGGATGCGGTCGTCCGCAGTCTCGGGGGACTGGGCGGCGGGGACTGATAGACCGAAGATCTCAAGCGCCTGGCCATCGTTGAGATATGGAGAAAAGCGGTAATTGTAATCGACGCGGCTGCCATCCATCGCCGCCTCGCGCTGCGCGCCCCAACCGGTGAGCAGGTGGGCCAGGCTGGTGACATCGCTTTGTTGGTAGCCCGCATGCACGCCGACGGTATGAAGTTCCATCACCTCGCGGGCGTAGTTTTCATTCAACTGCCGTCCGAAGCTGTTCTGTTGGTCGAGATATACCATCATTGCAGGGCTGGTGGCGGAGGCGAGCAGCAGATCCTGAAAGCGGGCGATACCGGCGTCGCGAAAATTGCGGTGTTCCTCCCATTTGGCGCTGGATCCGGTCTTGGTAATCCATGTCGAGAAATGATTCTGCACAAACAATGCGAAGCGCGCCCGCGCCGGATGACGGGTGGCTAACAGCTCGGTAATGACTCGCCCGCGGATGTGGTAGTCGGATAGCTCCGGAAACCAGACCCCGGCGAGCGCGTCGATGAGTTGGTCATGGGCGCCGCCCCACGGGGTGTCGATCTGTTCGTCGAGCCATGCGTTTTCCCCAGTTGTTAGAATATTCACCAACGTCCGTGTGTCCGGCCCGTAACCCAGCGTGGCGGCGAGCCGCATGGCGCGCGGGTAAGCCTGCATGAGCACAGGCCCGGATGGATCGCGCACCTCGACTTGTATCGCCGGGGAGCGGGTTTGTTTGCCCGTGCTGTCGATGGCAGAAACTTCAATCTTGCGCTTCCCCTTGCTGAGCAAGGATGCGGGAAGATGAATCAACATCGGTCCGGTGTCCTGCGTCGCCGGAAAATCGAGCGGAGTTTTCGCATCGTCGATGCGGACCTCGAAGTGCGACAGCTTGAGATCATCAAAGGCGCTCAAAACCAAGGCATCACCGGTGGACGACATCACGCCGCCGGGTTTCGGATAGAGCACCACGAGCGTCGGCGGCGCGGCATCATGGCCGGCCACCAGTTCGTTTTCCGGATGCACCGGCGAATTGGCGAGCAGGGTTTGGCCGGGCGACATCGCATGGTTGCCGCAGGGCGAAACGGCGTGCGCTTCAATGCGGTTTTTGCCTTTTTTCAAATCGTGTGGATGCACGGTGAAAACCGGATGGCGTCCGGAAGCCGATGCCAGGCGCTCATCGTTGATCCAAAGGTCGGTGCGGATGGCCTGGTAATCCCGGTCGTTCTTCAAGGCAGGACTGTGAAGCGTGGCGCGGATTTCCAACCGGCCGTTGATTTCCTCACAGTCGCAGAGCGTGGAGAACGCCACTTTCAGACCGCGGGCCACGGGGGCCTTGTTTTTTGCTTCCCCGGCTTTCGCATCACCTCCCTGCATCATCATCGCGTCGCCCGCCATCATCATCATGCCGCCGCCCGAGCCACTCGCCACATCAGGAACGCGGCGCAGCTCGAAGCGGTCAATCTCGGCAAATCGCATTGTCGTGTTCCGGTAATTGAACTCGTTCGCCAGCGTGATTCCGATCCACTGCGGCCCCTTGTCGAGCCGGACCGGTCTGCCCACCGGCACGTTGTGCCACGTCGACGTGACGAGGCGCACCGACCCCGAGTCGCTTGCATTCTCGCCCTGAATGATCCCGAGCGAGGGATAGGCCGCGCCGGCGAGCGCGCCCCGGGCACGGACGATCCACTGGTAGCGGCCAGGCGTTTCGATTTCCGGCTGGATCATCCATGCCGGACGCCCGCGCCGCAGCGCGACCGCGCGATAGCCCGATGCCGCCGAATCCATCACCACACCCGGTGGCTCCATGCCCATGCGCTCGTTGCGCGGTGTGTCTAACAGATTCTCGCATTCATCGGAAAATACCACATCATCCTCGCCCGGCGCAGCGAGGATCGTCAGCGGATGGGGATCGCTCATCAGGGTCTCGATGCCCTTGCCGCCCTCGACCGGTGGCTTGCAGGAAACCGTTAGATTGCAATCACCTGGCGGCAGCTTTGCCGTGTCGAGATGGAAAACCAAGCGCCAGAACGGTCCGTCGATCGGTGGAAACGCTTCGTCGGGAGCGAGTTTTTTGCCATCGGGCAAATGAAGGAAAGCCTCGGGCTTCGCCATGCGATCCACTCCCGGCGCGCCGACCCAGATTTCCGCGCCAATTGCGACCACACCCCACGCGCAAGCGCCCTCCGCCGGACTGGTGAAGTGCGGCCGCATTTTCCGCAACAGTGAAAGCGGGCGTTCGTTGGCCACCTTCACCCGCAGTTTGGAGTCGCCGGATTTCAGGGTCACCACGCCGGGAACCAGCGTGCGGATTCGCGCGAATCCGGTTTCTTGGCCCGGCAGGATCTCCGGCTGGCGTAGGATTTCGATCACGCCGGGTTTATCTAAATGCAGGTCCATCTGGATCGTTTCCCCGGCCTTGGATGCCGCGCGGAACGGAATCATCACGCTCTCGCCAAGCCGGCATTCGACCTCATCGGTGAAAAACGACAGCGGAGCCGCGACAGCGGCGCAAATCGACAAGGCCCATCCTGAAACCACGGGAAAAATCCGCTCGAATCTGCCTGATTTGGAAAACATCGTCCACACACTACGGAGGATCGACGGAGCGTGTAATCAAAAATTTTCCACCTCCACCCAGCCGATGCCATACTCGTTTGCAGCATTTGCCAGACGTTCGTCGCGGGTCCAGAGATCTGTGCCGCTGAGTTTGGCGGAGGCAAGCAGGAGCACGTCATTCCATTGCAAACCCCGTCCTGCCAAGCCCCTGCGTTCGATCATCACGAGCACCTCGCGGAAATCGGCTTCGACCGCAAATGGCAGCGAAAGGAGGAATTGCCGGATGACCGCACGGTGCGGCGGGCTGCCCACCAGCACCTCGCCGATCACACACGGGTGGGTGATGACGCGTTTTTGCTTCAGCAGTTTGCGCAGTTCCGGCATCGGCTCCCTCAGGAAGTCGATCCAGACGTTCGTATCCACCAGCACCCGGCGCGCCTCAATCATTGCTGTCGTTCAATACGGGGCTCGACAAAGATTTGCGACCTGAGCGGTAGCCGCGCTCGGCATAGGCGAGATCTGGCATGGTGCCCTCCAAGGCGAGAAATCTCTCCAAAAGCTCCTGGTCCACCATCATTTTGAGCGCCTTGTTGATCAAATCCGACTTGGACTGGATCCCGGTGCACTTGCTGGCAGCCTCTAACAATTGGTCATCCAAGGTGACTGTCGTTCTCATGCATCAAAATTTGCATCTTTTGATGCGGTTTGGCAATCATTTTTCCATAAAGCATCACAAACCATTGATCATCAAAGAAAAAAACTCCGAAGCAAGCTCGCCGACTGCGGTTTCACGCGAGGTTGGTGAAAACCGCCTGCACGTCGTCGTCGTCCTCCAGCTTGTCCACGATGGCCTCCACTTCAACCATCTGCTCCTCGCTAAGTTCGATCGGCTGGTTGGGCAGGCGCTGCAGGCTGGACTTGGTGGCGTTGATGCCGAGATTTTCCACGGCTTGGGAAAGTTGCGCGAAGGCGGTGTAATCGCCGATCACCGAGACCACTCCCTCGTCCACCGACAATTCCTCAAGTCCGGCGTCGATGAGTTCCAGTTCGATTTCCTCGAGGTTTTTGCCAGCGGGCTCGGGAAACTCGATGACGGTTTTGCGCGAGAACATGAAATCGAGCGAACCGGAGTTGAGGAGTTGGCCACCGTTTTTGTTGAAGATGGTTTTGATGTTGGTGACCGAGCGGTTCGAGTTGTCGGTGGCGCACTCGATGAAGAACTGCGAGCCATGTGGGCCCTTGCCCTCGTAGGATACTTCGGTGATCTCGGAGGCATCCTTGCCGGCGGCGCGCTTGATGGCGGCCTCGATGTTCTCGCGCGAGAGATTCTGCGCCTTGGCGTTGTTGATCGCCACACGCAGCGGCGCGTTCGACTCGGGATCCGGTCCGCCGTTTTTCGCGGCCAGCGTAATGGACTTGGCAAGCTTCGGAAACACCTTGGACATGGTGGCCCAACGCGATTCCTTGGCCCGGCGGCGGCATTCGAAGGCTCTTCCCATGATGAAATGATTTCGGTTGGTCCGGCGCACGCCGGGGAGCGGATTCAAGCACGCCCGCGCGGAAGCTCAATAGCGGATGTCATGGCACTTTGTAATGGGCGCGCATTTCCCGATAGAGCGTCTTCATTTCCTCCAGCAGCCCGGCACTGGCCGGATCGTCATGGATGCTGCGCATTTCCTGCGGGTCCTTTTCGAGATCGAAAAGCTGCCATTCCCGGGTGTCCGGCAGATAGAACAACTTGTGACGTCCGGTGCTCACGCCGTCGTGCGCGGCCACGCGGTGGGTCGGCTCGCCGGAGTAGAAATAATAGAGCGCCTTGCGCCAGTCGGCCGGGGCGATGCCGTCGTTTTTCAAAACCGGCAGCAGGCTGCGGCCTTGGATGTCGTCCGGCACCGGCACGCCTGCGACTTCAAGAAAGGTCGGCGCGTAGTCGATGTTCTGGATCAGCGCCTTGGAGCGGATGCCGGCTTTCACCACACCGGGCCAGCGGATCAGGAATGGCATGGTGAAGGATTCCTCGAACATCCAGCGCTTGTCATACCAGCCATGCTCGCCGAGATAGAAACCCTGGTCGGATGCATAAATGACGATGGTGTTTTCCACCAAGCCGGATTCATCGAGATAGTCTAACAAGCGGCCGATGCCTTCGTCCACGGCGCGGACGCAACGCAGGTAATTCCTGATGTAGCGCTGGTATTTCCAGCGGGTGAGAGTTTCATAATCCATGCCGGCGGCAAGGTCCGCGATGAACTGCTCGTTTTCCGGGCCATAGGCGGCATCGAACTCTGCTTTTTGCTGCGGCGTCATGCGCATGGATTCACCGTTCTTGAGCTGGGTCTCGAAACGGGGATCCACTGGCTTGCCTGGCAGCAGCATGTCATGAGCCCATTGAAAATCATTGGCGATGGACATCTTCTGCTTCTTGAGTGCATCGCTGCGGTTCGCATAGTCGTCGAAGAGCGTCTCCGGTTCCGGCAGGTCCATGCCGTCGAAGAGCTTGTAGTGTCGCGGAGCGGGCATCCAACTGCGGTGAGGCGCCTTGTGCTGGCTCATCAACACGAATGGCTTGTCCTTGTCCCGGCGGTTCTTCAGCCAGTCGATCGACTTGTCGGTGATGATGTCGGACACGTGGCCCTCGAAGCGCTTGGTCGATCCGTCCATCTGGATGAAGTCCGGATTCACATAACTCCCCTGGCCGGGAAGGATTTCCCAGTGGTCAAAGCCGGTCGGCTTGCTCACCAAGTGCCACTTGCCGATCACCGCCGTCTGGTAGCCGGCCTTTTGCAGGTATTTGGGAAAGGTCGGCTGGGAGCCGTCGAACTCGCGGTTGGTGTTATCGATGTATCCATTGATGTGCGAATGCTTGCCGGTCAGCACGCTGGCACGCGAGGGCCCGCAGATCGAGTTTGCACAATACGAGCGCTCGAAAATAGCGCCTTCCCTGGCCAAGCGGTCGATGTTCGGCGTGGGCGCGATGTCCTTGAAGCGGCCGCCGTAGGCGGAAATCGCCTGCAACGCGTGATCGTCGGAAAACAGGAAAATGATGTTAGGCCGGTCTGCGGCCGGCGTGTTGAGGGCGGAAACGAGGAGCAGGGTGGCGAGGCGCAGCTTCATGGGCGCGTAATTATCGGCGAGGCCCGGCTTTGACCATGGATTTTTCACGGCGCAGCGTCACAAACCGAATAAGCACTGGCATTTTCAGGCTCCGTGGACACTATCTGCTCATCATGAATGCGTCTGACGTCGATTACGAAAAGCTCGGCCAGTTTTACCTCGGCCGTGGATACAATCCGGATACCAAACAGGCCGATGGCGAGCTTCTGCTTTACGGCTCCAAGGATCTCGTCACCCACGGCGTGGTGCTCGGCATGACCGGTTCCGGCAAAACCGGTCTCTGTCTCGCTCTGCTTGAGGAAGCCGCGATGGACAATATCCCGGCCATCGTCATCGATCCCAAGGGTGACATCTCCAACCTGCTTCTCACCTTTCCCGAGCTCGATGGGCCAAGCTTCCGCCCGTGGATCAACGAGGACGATGCCGCAAAGAAAGGCATAACTCCTGACGAATATGCGGAAAAAACCGCCGCCATGTGGAAAAACGGACTCGCCGAGTGGGGGCAGAGCCCGCAGCGCATCCGCGAGTTCCGCGACAAGGTGGACATCAACATCTTCACGCCCGGCAGCAAGGCGGGCATCCCGGTTTCCATTCTCAGCTCTCTTGACGTGCCAGCGTTCGAAATAATGGACGACACGGAATTGTTAGGTGAACGGATCGAAAGCACAGTTTCATCACTGTTGTCGCTGGTCGGTGAGAGTTCCGATTCCCTGCAAAGTCCGGAAGCCGTGCTCATTTCAAACATCTTCAGCAAGGAATGGGAAGCCGGACGCAATATCACATTGGAAAGCCTCATCCGCCTGATCCAAAGCCCGCCGTTTGAAAAAGTAGGCATCATCGACCTGGAGAGTTTCCTGCCGGAAAAATCCCGCCAACCACTTGCTCTCAAATTCAACAACCTGCTGGCCTCGCCCGGTTTTTCCACGTGGCTCGAAGGCCCGCCGCTCGACATCGCAAAGATGCTGCACGATCCCGCCGGCAAGCCGCGCATCTCGATTTTCTCCATCGCCCATCTCGACGACACGCAGCGCATGTTCTTCGTGAGCCTGCTGCTCAACCAGATGCTCGGCTGGATGCGCGCACAAAAAGGCACCACCTCGTTGCGCGCCCTGCTCTACATGGATGAGATCTTCGGTTTCCTGCCTCCCTCCGCCAATCCGCCGTCAAAGCGGCCGATGATGACAATTCTCAAACAAGGCCGCGCTTTCGGGCTCGGCTGCCTGCTCGCCACCCAGAATCCGGTGGACCTCGATTACAAGGCGCTCTCCAACATCGGCACATGGTTTCTCGGCCGCCTGCAAACCGAGCGCGACAAGCTGCGCGTGCTCGACGGTCTCGAAGGGGCCGCCGGATCGCAGAACGCGCCCTTCAACCGCAAGGAAATGGAAACGCTGCTCTCCGGCCTCGGCAACCGCGTCTTCCTGATGAACAACGTGCATGAGGACCACCCAGTGCTTTTCCACGTGCGCTGGGTGATGAGTTATCTCACAGGTCCGCTCACGCGTGGACAGATCAAGGACTTGATGGACCCGAAGCGAGCCGCTTTTGAAAATGCAACCAAGCCCGCGGCTTCGAACCCAATGGCCTTACCCGGAGTCCCATCCGCCACTGCCGGCACGCGCCCCGCCGTGGGCGCGGGTGTCACGGAGCTTTTCGCAACTACCGGTGGCGGAGACGGTATGATCTATCATCCCTATTTGCTGCGGGTGGGCAGGGTGCGATACTCGAATGCGAAAACCGACGTCGAGGAATCCCGCGAACTGCGCTTCGTCAACCCGATCCTCACCGATGGCATTGATTGGGAAAACCCGGTTGATCCGCCGCAGGCCACTGGCAGCTCGCCGGCCAACGGCGCGGGTTTTACCGAACTGCCCGGCTATGCGATGAATGCCGCCAACTACAAGCAAGTGGAAAAACAATTCGCCGACTGGCTTTATGAGAACGATCGGCTGGAGGTTTTCTCATGTCCCGCGCTCAAGACATGGTCGAAGCCCGGCGAGAGCGAGGGCGAATTCCGCGCACGGCTAACTCATGCGGCGCATGAAGAGCGGGACGCAGAGGTGGAAAAACTCCGCGCCACCGCCAGTGGGAAAATCCGCACCCTTGAGACCCGCCTGCGCACCGCGCAAGCAAGGGTTGAAAAGGAAAAAACCGAGGCCAACGCCGCCAAGATGCAGGCCGGCGTCTCGGTGCTCGGTGGCTTGTTGGGTGGACTGTTCGGCCGCAAGGTGAACATGACCACGCTCCGCCGCGGCAGTGCCGCCATCGGCCGCACCACGAGCGCCTACAAACAACACCAGGATGTGGCCAACGCCAACGCACGTGTGGAGGATGTGGCAACGGAAATGGAGATTCTCCAAGCCGGGCTGGAAGCGGAAATCTCGCGACTCGCGCAGGAATATGATACTGCCAATCTCAAATTGGAGAAAGAAACGCTCAAGCCCACGAGGACGAATGTGAAGGTGGAGACTGTGGCTTTGTTATGGATGTATCCCACCCGCATACGCTCAATCGCCGCCGCCACATCTGACACCCGGAACCGGACGGACTTGCCCATTTTGAAGTAGGGGATCAGGCCGCCCAAGCGACAATTGTGGAGTTGGCGGCGGCAGATTTTCAGATGGCGGGCGAGTTCCTGTTCGGTGATCAGGTCGAGTTCGGTGCGCGGCGAAGATGGGTGCGTATCCATGCCCGGTGGTGCGGTGTCAACTAGGGTTCCTGCAGGTGCTCATAATTTCCGTAAGTCTCTTACGCTACGTGACAAATGGTGACAATTTACCTTCCAGTTGTTGCTCAAACTTGCTCCCATAGGGATAGCCGGAAATGGAAAAACCGGAAAAAACAAAGCATCTGCATGTATGCAAACGAATGATATTCAGTCAGATAGAGACATTCGAATCCTAGCTGTAATCCAGTTGGAAACTGTCAGCAGGGAACATCCGCGACAGTGCCGCGATGGCCTGCATCGGCGGGCTCCATGCGGTGTCGAAGAAGGCGTTGCCGTATTCCAGCAGATCGCTGGCGACCTCGCGTTGTTCGTTTTCCGGCAGGTCTCACTTGGTTCCCCAAGCGTTGCAGTGGCTGTCGAGCATCGCCCAGCAGCCGTCGCGGTTGAATTTCCGGAGCTTGCTTGGCGAATTCATCTTCTCGAACGAGAAGCCTTCCTTTTTAAACCAGGCGCGAAATTCAGGTGTCGCGCCAGTCACCGTCAGTTGGTTTTGGCACCAGTTGGGCATGATATTTTTTGGGGGTTGGGGTGGGGTTTTCCGTCCGCTTGACCCGAGGGACTGTGGCGGGTACCTGCCAGGCCAAATCGAACGGTTTATCCTCCCTGCGGGACGCTCTGCGGGATGGCTTCGCATTCTTACGATGCCGCTATCGCGGCGGGGCAGTCGCTGTGTTGTGCCAGCTCACCCAGCCCGGACGGCCTTGTATGGGGTTCTTGTCCATCGACTTGCGGGTTTTGCCTAGTCTTCTTTCAGAGGCGTGGTCACCCACGCTGGTCTCCTTGACTTCAGCTCGTGCTTTCATGTTCATTTTCTGTTCATTTCGATTTTCACACAGGGGACTTGAACCCCTTTAGGACTGCGCCCATGCTGGGCACACACAAGCCGCATCGTGCAACCCGCTACCAGCGGGGGTGTCTGCGGCGTTTATCGTAGTTTGAATATTCACCCCGAGTTCGTCTTCCCGTGTCGCTGGTAGTGGTGCACGCGCTCATCGTTGTTGCAGCAAATTCGACTGGAATTCTGAGCACAACAAGGTAGCTTAATGCCGTGAGCACGTTCACCGAAATACGAGAATCTGTCGTCGGCCTCTCCAAGCCTGAGCGGGCTGAACTGGCCGTTTTGCTGCTTGGGAGCCTCGATGACACCCACTACTGGGTTGACGATGCAGAGGTCGATAATCGATCTGCCGAGATGGACTCTGGAGCCGTAGTTGGCGTAACCAAGGAGGAATTCCGCAGGCTTTGCGGGCGATGAGTGGCAGTATGAAGCCACTTATTATCCATCCTAGGGCAGCGAAGGATGCACGCGAGATCGCCGCGATGTATGAGGAGATCTCGGATGAGTTGCGCGACAAGTTCTGGAAGGAGATTGATGACGCGATCGATTACATCGAGAAGTATCCAGAGAGACATCACTACGACCCAAGCGGAAGAAGGCGGAGCAACCTCAAACGGTTTCCATACCATATTCTGTTTGAGGAGCGTCTTCTCCACAATCGTATTGTGGTGATCAGGCATCATCATAGGAATCCTCGTTACGGGCTACGAAGGAGATAACCCATGCACAACAAGCCCCGCACAGCACGATATGAGTCCATCCACCAACAGGTCGCCAATCATGATCGAAGTTCCACCTGCGCGCATTCCTGAGGAGCCCGGTGCGGTAATTCCTCACGCCGGGATCTGCAAGGAGGGCGTCGGGCAACCGGCGTCCCTACCTTAATCGCTAGAAAATTCCAAATATGATGACGATCACTCGAAGGAATGCTGTGAAGGCAGCGTGTGTCGGTGGATGCACCTATTGGATCGTAATCTGCCTTTCGCTTTTTTTTGATACTGTCACCCGGGCCGATTCTAAGTCTGGGTCGTTTGGTCTGGTTTTGATCTTTTCGACATTCATCGGAGCTGCTTTCTACACAATGATTTTTTGGACAATGGTGAAGCCAAGTAATCGTCAATCAGTTGCCGAGTCTTGGTCGTGGTCCGATGCCGTCTTGGGTTTCTCACCAGTGCCATTCATCCTTTTCTGGGCAGCTTTGATGTTTATCAAAGTAGCCAACGATTAAGACGCACCCAGTAATCCAAGAAAGCGAACCGGGTCGAGGTGACGGGATTGCGCCCGTCACCCCTCCCACACCACCGGACGTGCGGGTTTGACTCCGTGCCTCCGTCCATGCGGTGAGGCTTCGCGAGTTTTTCCGCGCCGCTACAGCGGCGAGGCATTGCATCCGGCGGTTCCTATCAGACGACGGAGACATGCCGTGACTTGTCCCCGTAGTGCAGTTTGATCCAGATTTTCATCCATCCTGCGTCGGGATCTGCGGCGTGGCCTCGCTTCTAAACGAGCCGCTATCGCGGCGGGGCAGTCTCATCCCAGGAACCCCTTGTTCCTTCAGCCAGCGGACGCTCAGCTCTTTGCAGACGATGCTACTCATACTGAGGCGCCAGGGAGATTACGGCAACACACGGAGTGCGGCCTACGGATTTTCAACGCAAGGGGACCGAGCATGTGCTGCGCGCGATCATGGCGTGAGAAGTATGGCTCAGGCGTGACCACTGAGATAGCGTTCGGCCTCAAGCGCCGCGGCGCAGCCCTGGCCTGCGGCGGTGATGGCCTGGCGGTAGTAGTGGTCGGCCACATCGCCGGCGGCAAACAGGCCCTCCGTCTTGGTGGCGGTGCGGCCCGGAGTTTGCAGGATGTAACCGTTCTCGTCCTTGTCCACGAGATCGCCGAGGAAGGCGCTGTTAGGAACATGGCCGATGGCGACGAACACGCAGGCGACTTCCAACTCGGACTCATCTCCATTGACCACGTTTTTGAGTTTCACGGCGCGCATTTCGCCTTTGTCGTCGGTGAGGTATTCGCTGACGGTAGAGTTCCAAACCGGCTCGATCTTGGGATTGGCCAGCACGCGGTCAGCCATGATTTTGGAGGCGCGCAGCGCATCGCGGCGGTGGATCAGATAGACCTTGCTGGCAAAGCGCGTGAGGAAGTCGGCCTCTTCGCAGGCGCTGTCGCCGCCGCCGATCACGCAGACCGGGACATCGCGGTAGAACGCGCCGTCGCAGGTGGCGCAGGAGGTGAGGCCATGGCCGATGAGTTTCTGTTCACCGGGCAGTCCGAGATGGCGGGGAGCGGCACCGGTGGCGACGATCACGGTCTTGGCCTCGAAGCTTTCCTCGCCGGCCTTGAGAAGGAACGAGCCATCAGCGCGTTTTTCCAGGGAATTCACACTGGCCCAGGCGATGCGCGCGCCGAATTTTTCGGCTTGGGCCTGCATGCGCATCATCAACTCCGGCCCCATGATGCCCTCGGGGAAACCCGGAAAATTCTCGACCTCGGTGGTGGTGGTGAGTTGGCCGCCCGGCTGGGTGCCGGTGAGCATGATCGGGGTGAGATTGGCGCGGGCGGTATAAATGGCGGCGGTGTATCCCGCGCAGCCGGTGCCGATGATGATGACGTTTTCCATAATGACGAAATTTCGTGAGGAGAGGAGTATTCCGGCGCATGCGTGAATCCGTCAACCCACAAGCTGTTTGGGCGCTGAATAACCCGTGCTCACAAAGTAGCGGTTGGACCACTGGTGATGGTCCAGTCCGCGATTGCGGCCTTTTGCTTTGCGATGCGTTAAACTAATTTGCGGGCTTTTTGAGAAGCTGCTCGCGCGACGCCCGGACCACATTTGCACTTGCTCCGCATCCTGCCCGGGGATTCCTTGCCGCAGCGATGTCACTTGTGAAAACACGCATTCGGACCCACCCCGCGCGGCTCGATGGCATGTCGCCCGTCGAGGTGGCGGCGTGCCTGCGTCATCTGCCGGGACTCGTTTTCTTCGACAGCTCCGGAAACCTGCCATCCTCCGCCACTCGGCCGGTCTCGGTAATCGCCGCGCGGCCCACGCGCATCCTGCGTGGCTCGATCCATGCGGCGGCGGATCGCGCCAAGTTGCGTGCCGCGCTGGCGGATGCACCGCCGTCATCCGGCGATCACGGGTTTCCGCTCGGCGGCTTGTGCGGATGGGTGGATTATGAAGGCGCGTTTGTGTTCGGGGATTTTCCCGAAATGCTGGTCTTCAGTCACGATGACCACACCTGGCATGAGATGGGTGGGCTTTCAGACTGCCTGAGCGAGATGCCAGACGAAACGGTGGAGATCGGCCCGTTTGCGCCGACCACCGGGCGACAGGACTTTCTAACAGGCGTGGAGCGGATCAAGGAATGGATCGCGGCGGGCGACATCTATCAGGTGAATCTATCCCAGTCCTTCGAGGCGGAGTTTTCCGGCGGCTCGTTGTTCGGATTGTATGAGGCCCTGCGAGACGCCTCGCCCGCACCGATGGCCGCGTGGCTTTCGCTCGATGGCCGCGAGGTGCTTTGTTCGTCACCGGAAACTTTCCTGAAAATCTCCGGCCGAGGCATCGAGACGCGGCCGATCAAGGGCACCCGCCCGCGTTTCGCCGATCCGGACGATGACCTGCGCTCGGCCTACGAACTGCAAACCTCTGCCAAGGAAATCGCCGAGCTCGTCATGATCACCGACCTGCTGCGCAACGATCTCGGGCAGGTTTGTGAGTTCGGCAGCGTCCAGGTTTCCGAAATGCTGCGGCTCGAATCGCTCGCGCAAGTCCACCACCTCGTTTCCACCGTCACCGGCACGCTGCGTCCGGACACCGATGCCATCGAAGCTCTGGCCGCCTGTTTCCCCGGCGGCAGCATCACCGGCGCACCGAAGAAACGCGCCATGGAAATCATCCGCGAACTCGAACAGAAACCGCGCGGTCTCTACTGCGGAGCGATCGGTTGGCTCGGCTACCACGGCGAGAGTTCGTTCAACATCGCCATCCGCACGCTGATCCGCGAGGAAGGGCGCTTGGTTTATCAAGTCGGAGCCGGCATCGTCGCCGATTCCGACCCCGCAGGCGAATACGAGGAAACCCTCCACAAGGCCGCCGGCATCCGCCTGGCGGTGGAGCGGCGGGCCTCTCCCCCGGGAAAGCCATGCGCATGAACGCGTCATCTGTGCATACCCAGTGCTTTCAAAAATAACGCTTTGCATCACCTCGAAGCACCGGGAGACGTCCTGTGCCTGAGCCCGAAGGCGGGCCCCATGTCCAACGGCGCGAAAAACCCATGATCCATCCTCCATTCTCTCAAATCCATCGGCTGACGGCCGCCGCCGTTTTGCTTTGCCTCCTTGCAGGCAGCGCCGCCGCCGACACCGAGGCCTTCACGCTGGGCGGCTCGGGTTCTCCAATCCGGATCGTCTTGGGTGGCGGCACCAGTGCGGGAAAAACTCCGAAATTCACCAACAATTCCGGAAGGACCGCCGTCTTTGCTTCCAATGTCAGTTGGCTTACAGGTGGTGGGGCGGCATCCACGCTGACCTTCGACGGCTCCTCGGACTTCATCGTCGCAGGCGGGCTCTTCACCAATGCCCTCACCAGCAACCTCACCAAAACAGGCAACGGCACGCTGACCTTGTCCGCGAACAATTCGTTTTCCGGTGGCATGAACATCACCGGCGGCACGGTGGCCGTCGGCCACGACAACGCGCTCGGCACAGGCACGCTCAACATGAACGCCACCACGGCCCGCATCCGCTCCGCAGACGCCACGGCACGCACGCTCGCCAATCCCATCACCATCTCCCTGGATAGCACCTTCGGTGCCGTGGGAACGGGCAACCTCACCTTCACCGGCGCGGTCAATGCGGGCGCGAATCCCAAAACCTGGACGACGACCGGCATCACCGCCTGGTTCAGCAATGCAATCAGCGGTTCCAGCACCCAGACCATCACCGGATCCGGCACACTCTGGTGGTCTGGAAACAATTCCGCCACGCTCACCGGTCCCGTCAACTTCATCGCCAGCCGCGGCGGCACCCTCCGCATCAGTCACCGCTTTGCGCTGGGCGGCACGTCGGGAACCACCACCATCACCGGCGGGACAGGCAGCACGAATCTGTTGGAAATCCTGGGTGACATCAGCTTGTCGGAGGATATTTCCATCGGCGGCAAAGACAATTTCAGCGCCACCCTGCGCAACGTCAGTGGCGACAACTCGCTCAGCGGCATCATTTCCCTCTTGGGCGGAGGCCTCGAATACAACATCGAGTCCGCCACTGGAAACCTCACCATCCGCAGCAAACTGACCACGCAGCCAACCCTTGTCCGCACCCTTAACATCAGTGGTGCCGGAAACGTGAGACTGGATGGCATCATCGCCAACAACGGAAACGGCACGATCGGCATCAAAAAATCCGGTGCCGGGACCCTCACCCTTACCGGCAACCACACCTACACCGAGAACACCACGGTGAGCGCCGGAAACCTCGTCCTCTCGAACACCGGCGGCTTGCGCTTCAACATCGGCGCGGCTGGCGTGAACAACAAGCTGGATGGCAGCGGCAGCGCCACACTCGATGGAAAGTTCATCTTCAATCTCACCTCGGCCGGCACGACGGTTGGCAATGCATGGGCCATCTTGGCCGCCAGCCTCGGCAAGAGCTACGGCGGCACCTTCGCTGTGGCCAGCACCAATGGCCCTTTCACCAATAGCAGCGGCATCTGGACGCGCAGCGAAAATGGAGTGACCTACCGCTTCGTGCAATCCACCGGTGTCCTCAGCGTCATCAACCCCGCTGCGAGCTACGCTTCCTGGGCCGCGTCCTTCACCGACCCGGCGCTTGGCGTCACCGACTCCATAGCGGATTCCGACCATGACGGCCTGACCAACGCCATGGAATACGCGCTGGGCCTGGACCCCCGCTACTCCTCCGGCTCGCCCGGCGCTTTCGACGGCACCACGCTCACCTTCACCAAGGGCGCGCTGGCCAAGGAGGACCCCAATGTCATCTATCAGATCGAAACGTCAGCCACATTGGGCGCATCACCAAGTCCCTGGACTGTGGGCAGCGCGCCGCTCGTGACGGAAACCCCGGATGCCATCTCGATCACTTTTGCGGAGGGATCTCGAAACTTCGCCCGCCTCAGGGTGACCATCGCCCCCTGAGCAGGCCGCGAAAATCCCAACCGCTTTTCTGTCCATGAAACCCTCATCCATCATCCCCGGCACCGCGACGGCAACCCTTCTGCTCGCCGCCACGCTCACCGCACAATCCATCCGCACCTGGGATGGAGATGCCGCCACCTCCAGTTTCCTCGATGCCGCCAATTGGTCAGATGACACCGTCCCCGTGGCTGGCGATACCGCGCGCTGGAATGACAACGCCGGCGGAAATCTCAGCCTCACCTTCAACGCCAACCTCGGCGGGACATCCGGATTTCTCATGCGCATCACCGGCAGCCAGGCCGGATCGATCACGCTCACCAACGATTCCGGAGTCAGCAGGGACATCCGTTTCGCCGACAGCGCCTCGGCCTTCATCATGGATGCGCCCATCGTGCCGCCTCCCGTGCCCGAGCCTGCCATTCCAGTGATTTCCAACCCCGGGCAAATGGTCGCCACCCTGGGAGAATTGGCCGCATCCTATTCCACGGTCTTCCAGCTTGGCGACACCGATCGCCCAGGTGCCTGGTGCTGGTTTCAGGACGAGCGGGTGATAGTGGATGCTTCCAATCCAAACGCACCTGTGCTGCTCACCGGCGCAGTGACCTATGCCGCAACCGGCAGCGACAAACGCGGCGATGTGGACTTGTATTGGCTGCAATTGAACTCGGTGACCAGTGGCGGCCCGTTGGTCCGCGGCCGCTTCGAGCTCGACGACCGCATGGAGATGGATGACCACGGCTCACCCGCGTTCATGATCCGCCCGGACGGCCGCTATCTGGTCACCTGGTCGAAGCACGGCAGCGACTCGCTCGTGCGCTCGCGCGTCTCCACCAACCCCGGCGATCCGACGTCCTGGATGCCGACGCGGACCACCAGCGACACCGGAGGCGGCGTCACCTACACGAATCCGAATTTCCTCGCCGAGGCCAACAATGGAGCGGGCGTCGTTTTCAATGGCATCCGCTCGCAAGGCTTTGATTCCAATTTCATCCTCTCCGACGATCTCGGCGAAACCTGGCGATACGGCGGACGCGTGCTCGACGCATTGGATCCATGGCCGGATAGCAACGATGGAGGCCGCGCCTATGTGAAATATGCGGGAGATGGGAAAACCAAGATTCACATTTTCTCCACCGATGACCATCCGCGGGTGAATTTCAACGAGGACCGCACCGCGCCGGGCGATTTGTTGAATTCGATCTACTACGGCTACATCGAGAACAACCAACTGCATCGCAGCGATGGCCATGTCGTGGATGCCAATCTGGGTGATAATGTGGCGGTCCCTCCCACCCTGCTCACCACCTTGCTCAAGGACGGCACGGTCGTCGGCGGTGCCGCCATGCGGCGCGGATGGCAACTCTGCGTGAGCACGGATGATGCGGGCGAACCGGTCGGCATTTTCCAATTCCGCGCCGATGACAACAAGGATGACCACCGATACTTTTACGCGCGGCGCAGTGAGGGCGGATGGCTGGTCTCCTTCCTGGCCTACGGCGGCGACAATTTCGGCGGCAGTTCGGAACTGGATTACACCGGCCTGGCAGTCGTGGATCCGGCCAACCCGGATGTCGTTTTCATCTCCACCAGCTCCGATCCGGTCACCAACGCGCCGCTCATCAGCAGCGCCACCGGAAATCGGCAAAACGAGATTTTCATGGGCAAAACCAGCAATGGCGGCAGCTCATGGACCTGGGTGGCGCTCACCAAGAATTCCGCGACCGACAATCTCCGCCCCATCGTGCCCCGCTGGACCCTTGGCAAAAGCGTCGTTTTGTGGATGCAGGGGAATTATCCGAGTTTCTACACCTACAGCACCAAGATCGTAGGCCAGGTGATCGTGCATTGAGGTGCATTTCCGTGCCGCGTTGACATCCGCCACCGTCACCGCCAACGTCGCACGCATGGACACGATGAAACTTCTCCTTGGCGCCACCATCGCGCTGCTGCTCGGCGCGCTCGCGGTTTCCTGGCAAGGCATGCAGAGCGGTGTCAAAAATGCCCCGGCGGATGAAATCGCACGTCTCAGAAAACAAGTGGCGGAACTCCGGGCGGAGCAGGACAAGCTGCAACTCGAGAAGCAAATCCAGCAACTCAAAAGCATGCCGGAGGCCACGCCCGCGGCTTCCCCAAGCCAGTCGGAAATGGCGGCCATCAAGGCCCAGCTCGATGCAAATCAAGCCGCACTCGCCCAACTCGAGGCCGAAAAGGCCGCCGCCGCGCGCGATACCAAGGTGGCTCAGGATGAGGAGGGCCTGCTCAGCCAGCGCGACCTCGAAAAAGGCGACTCCGAACTCCGCCGCGCCCGCATGATCGCCGAGGCCCTGCTCATCGGCCGCGTCAGCGAATTCGTCGAGGACGCGGAATACGGCGGCTTCATCACCTTCGATGTCCTCATGCCCGAGCAGGTCCAACCCGGCACCGTTCTCGCCATCCGACGCAAGACCGGCATTCTTGGCCAACTCAAGGTTTCCGACGTCACCGCCGAGGGAGGCATCGCCAATCCTCTCCCCGGCTTCGGCCCGGTGAACCCGCAGATCGGCGACGAGCTCATCCTGCCGCCGCAGTATTGATTTCAAATTTCAAATTTGAGATTTCAAATTCCCATGTCCACCACCGTAGGCCTCATCTCACTTGGCTGTGCCAAAAACCTGATCGACTCCGAAGTCATGATCGGCCACCTCGCGCAGGCCGGCATGTCGCTCACACCCGATCCGGAACTCGCCGACGTCCTCATCGTCAACACCTGCTCGTTCATCGACATGGCGAAAAAGGAATCCATCGACGCCATCTTCGGCGCGGTGGACGGACGCAGGACCGATCCTGACCGAGAGCGTCAGAAAATCATCGTCGCCGGCTGCTTGTCACAACGTTTTGCTTCCGAGTTGCCCGGCATCATGCCCGAGGTGGATGCCTTCATTGGTCTCGACCAAATCACCAAGGTCGCGCCGATCATCGAGAACCTGTTAGGAAAAAAGAACGACGCCGAGGTTCAGAAAACCGAAGGTCCGTCCGCCACCGACGACCCGCGCGATTTCGTCACGCTCAAGCCGCAGTATGTGCCGGACTACTCGACACCGCGCATGCGGCTCACGCCGGACCACTTCGCCTACGTGAAGATCGCCGAGGGCTGCAACCACACCTGCACCTTCTGCATCATCCCGAAAATCCGCGGCCAGCACCGCTCGCGGACGCAAGAGTCGGTTTTCAAGGAAGTCGAGGCGCTGGTGAAATCCGGAGTTAAGGAAATCAACCTGATCTCGCAGGACACCACCTATTTCGGCATGGACCAGTGGGAAGGCGAACGCCCGAAACCATCCTCGCCAGTCGATTCCACCAAGGGCAACTCGCTCTGCACTTTGCTGCGCCAAATCAACACCATCGAAGGCGACTTCTGGGTCCGCCTGCTCTACACCCACCCGGCGCATTGGTCCGACGAGTTGATACAGACCATCGCCGAATGCGACAAGGTTGCGAAGTATGTGGACATCCCGCTCCAGCACATTTCCGACCGCATGCTCACCGCGATGAAGCGCGTGACCACCGGCGATTACATCCGCGACCTGCTCCGCCGCATGCGCGCCGGCATCCCCGGCCTCGGCATTCGCACTACGTTCATCGTAGGTTTCCCTGGCGAGACGGAAGAGGATTTCAGCGAGCTGCTGGAATTCATCCGCGAATTCCGCTTCGAGCGCGCCGGAGTTTTCCAATACTCGAAAGAAGAAGGCACCCGCGCCTACAAGATGGACGGCCACCTCCATCACGCCACCCGCAAGAGCCGCTGGTCCCGCGCCATGGCCGAACTCCAGAAAATCGCCGGCGAGCTCAACGCCGAGCAGGTCGGCAAGCAAGTCCGCGTGCTCGTCGAGCAACCCGGCATCGCCCGCACCCAGTGGGACGCCCCCGAAATCGACGGCTCGGTGATTGTGGATGAATCGTTACCCGTCGGCGAGTTCGCCGACATCACCATCGGCGACTGGCGCGGGTATGACCTCGTGGCGGCGAGGTGAGAAAACGTGTATTTTTGCTAATTTCGACTTGAATCCTCAAAATAGATTGTTCACAAGAACACAATGAATTCCCAAAAGATTCACCGTAATACGAGGAGACCGGTGGGAGTCGATCTTTTTGCAGGGGCGGGCGGAATGTCGCTCGGATTCGAGCAAGCTGGATTCCAGATCGCGGCGGCCGTGGAAATTGACCCGATCCATGCCTGCGTCCACGAGTTCAATTTTCCGGATTGCGCGGTAATTCCAAGATCAGTCAAGGAGGTGACAGGACGAATGATCCGGGAAGTGGCCGGCATCGAAGGAAAAGTCGATGTCGTTTTTGGAGGTGCTCCGTGCCAAGGCTTTTCAATGATCGGAAAGCGGATTCTGGACGATCCGCGGAACAGTCTGGTCAAGGACTTTGTCCGAATCGTCACGGAATTGGATGCGGAGCACTTTGTATTTGAAAATGTCAAAGGTCTGACCGTCGGGGCACACCGCGGATTTCTCGATGAACTGATACAGACATTCGAAGACAACGGGTATTCGGTTCGTCTTCCATGGTCCGTGCTCAATGCCGCCTCTTACGGTGTTCCTCAAGATCGCAAGAGATTGTTTCTTCTGGGTTCGAAAAAGGAACTGCGACTCCCCCTTTATCCCGATCCCACAACATCCCATCCCGGCCGCCACCCGGAAGTTCATCTAAATCCCGGCCCTACCTGTGGCGATGCTCTCGACGATCTGCCGAATGCGGACCGATTCACAAGCCTGCACGACAATGATGAAGTCAACACGACCGCGTGGGGCAATCCGTCCCATTACGCCCGCGAAATGCGTTGCCTGTACGAAGCCGCCTGGCACTTCGGTGTTCCGCGCATCTGGAATCCTGAAATACTTACCTCAAGCGCCCGCACCGACCATTCCCAAATCTCACGCCTTCGATTCACGGAGACCCCACCCGGCTCGGTGGAGCCCATTTCCCGTTTTTTCAAACTTTCGCAGGATGGAGTCTCAAACACGCTGCGCGCAGGCACGGATGCCGCACGCGGAGCATTCACAAGCCCTCGTCCGATTCACTATAGATATGCCCGCTGCATCACGGTCCGGGAAATGGCGCGGCTGCACGGATTTCCAGATTGGTTTCGTTTTCATCGCACCAAATGGCACGGTGCGCGCCAAATCGGGAATGCTGTTCCTCCTCCGCTCGCCAGAGCGGTCGCCTCATCGGTTATGAAGGCCATCGGCATTGTTCCTAAACAGTCCAACAATGCCATAGCGCTTGGAAATCCGGCACTTCTTTCGATGGACATGTCCGAAGCCGCCGCTTATTGCGGAGTTGAGAGTCCGATTCAAAAACGTGACCGCAAGAGCGGTGCGCGCAAACGCTCCCAAATAGAGACAGAAACCGAGCGTCTTTCCAATATTGCAAGCTAATCGAAATGAGCAAACGTCTTCCAAACCGTTATCAGGCCCTCGTGGAAGATCTGTTCTTCACCTCTTTCAAAAAGGGAGCCACCGCCATTGCCTTCACTCGTGATGAGCTGTTGGCAACAGCAGACAAACTCGGGATTAAGATGCCCAAGAATCCGGGTGACGTGCTTTACTCGTTCCGCTATCGCTATCCACTTCCCGAGCGAATCCTGAAAACCCAGCCCGGAAAAATGGAGTGGGTGATCGAGGGCGCTGGCAGGGCGATGTATGAGTTTCGGCTTGTGCCGATCAACCGGATCGCCCCCAACGAGAGTTTGGTGACAATCAAGATACCGGACGCAACACCGGAGATCATCGCGAGCAATTCACTCTCCGACGAACAGGCATTGTTAGCCCGTGTCCGTTACAATCGCTTGATCGACATCTTCCTCGGAATCACCGCATATTCGCTGCAAAACCATCTGCGCACCACTGTAAAAGGCCTTGGCCAGATCGAAATCGACGAGGTTTACACCGGAATTGATCGTCATGGATGCCAATTCATCATTCCTGTGCAAGCAAAGGGCGGCAACGATCAGCTTTCAACCGTCCAAGCGAAGCAGGACATCGCGTGCTGTGCGGAGAAGTTTCCGAATCTCGTATGCCGTGCCATCTCCGCACAGTTTATGGATCATTCTAAAATCGCGATGTTCGAACTGTGCCTCGATTCATCCGGACTCGTGAAAACAGTGGAAGAACGTCATTATTGTCTCGTCCAGGCGGATCAGATCGGAGCATCGGACTTGGAGAGATACCGCTTTACAAGTCATTAGATCAATCCAGCTCGTCGAGCAACCCGGCATCGCCCGCAGCCAATGGGACGCCTCGGAAATCGATGGCTCGGTGATGGTGGACGAGGCATTGCCAGTCGGCGAGTTCGCCGACATCACCATCGGCGACTGGCGCGGCTGCGATCTTGTGGCTGCGCGGTGAGATACGATTCAGCACATGAAATCCGCGCACTTGGTAGCGCGTTCCTCGATGGATTGGACCAATTGACCGATGAACGGGTGGTCACTGTCTTCAAACAGCGAATCCCGCACGGAGACAACATGTCGGATCACATGGTCCACCAACGCCAGCACGCACGCTTTCACCCACGACGTATCCAACCCGGCCTCCCCGGCCCATTTTCTCCATCGGCTGCCATCAATTTGATGAAGTCTGTAAGTGCCGCCAATACTCATGGCGAGTTTCACCTTGGTCGAATTTGGATCGCGCTCGTAAGGCAGCCATGAGGCGAGATCGTAGAACGGAGCGAGGCGCACGAAGTTGCCGGGAGCATGGAGCAGCGAATAATTCTTGGAGTGGGCGTCGGTGCCGGCAATGACCCAGTTGAGCGCGAGCGCCATGATAAAGCGGCTGACGTCATCGGAGCGGTCATCTGAAAACCGATCCAACAACTTCACGATTTCGGCGGCCGATGGTCCGCCGTCAGCCTGATATTTCTGATTGGGATATCGGCCCAGTGCCTGACAGAGATCCTCCTGGTGCCAACGTGTGATGTCTCCTGAAGCACTGGCACTGCGGTCGTAGCGTTTGACACACAGAACGCGCTTTTCTCCGATTTGCATGATCTGGCTTTCAGCCCTCATCAATCCAACCTTCGCCGCGAGTTGGAGGCAGAAATGTTCGTTGAGCGCATGGTGGGCTAACTCGTCCAACTCGGGCTTCAGGATGTGCGTCGTTGGAATCCTCCCGCCGGGGATGAACCAAGAACCATTTTTCAGATGAAGCGCGTCTTTTGTTTGCGCGCCCGCGAGACTGAAGCGACCCTCGATCTGCACGGGAAACGACCGCGACTGGGCGTTGAGGTCTTCGATCCGCTTCGCCAAGTCTTCCCCGGTCAAAGGCGTAAGCGTGTCGAGCGCACCGGAAAGAATCGGCTCCAGCCGCTCTTGGCGGACAAATTGCAGTGCTCCTGCGCAGTCTTCGCCGACGTGTTTGATCAGATCGAAGGGATTACGCGGCGATACTTGGAAGCGCTTTCCCCAAGCCTCGATCACTGCGGGGTTGTCCGGCAAAAGACCTTGCAGGAACGGGCGGATCACACTGTCCGGATGATTCCGCTTCGCAACAGGCAAAGAGAGCGAGATCGGAAAGCTCCCACTGCCGAATTGCCATACTTCATCGTAGGACAGTGTAATTTCATCGATCTTCCTGTCGTAAACGAGCGTTCCGACCGGAGTATTGCCGTATAGGATGTGCAATGATTCCTTCATGGCTTCAGCGGCCCCTCGGCGAACGGGTTGCTCTTCAGCGGCCCCGCATCGAGCCCCAGGTTCATTTCCCGGAGGGTTTTCAACACAAGGCCCAGCTCAACGGTTTCCTTGCCGTTTTCGAACTGGCTCACCCACAGGCGGCTGACTCCGACTTTTTCCGCCAACTGACCTTGTGACCAGCCACGCTGCTTCCGCTGGTCCCTCACCAGTTCCCCGAGTGTGTTGGCCGCTTTGATTCGCATGAATGGATTCGTAGCGCTGCATGCGTTCGTTCGCAATCATAAATTTGCATACGTTCGCATGCGCAAAGGATATTGCAATCGTTCGCTTGCATCCTCCCCCTCAATGCATCCCACCCGGCTTGGGAGCCAAGGGATCGGCGGCGCGGCGGCGGCGGAGCGTTTTCGCCTCTGGGACGAGCATCAGCGAGGCAATGGCGATCGCACCGAGCGACCACCATGCCAGCGACGACATCCGGATCCAATCGATGAGATAAAAGCCGAGCAAGGGGGCGAGCATGCCTCTCACGCCGGTTAGAAACGAATGCACCCCCATGTAGTCCGCGACGAATTCCGGTTTCGCCACCTTGGTCACCCACAGGCTCCACGCGACGTTGCCGCCGGACGTGGCCATGCCGAAGAAAAACCCGCCGAGAACGAATCCCGTGATGCCGCCGTAGATGAAGAACGAAGTGATCGCGGCCACGAAGAAGGCGTTGAGAACGATGCGCAGGAGAAAGAAATTCATCCGGTCGAACAAGCGTCCCCAAAACCGGGCGAAGACGAGATTGGTCAAACTCGGAATCATCGTCACCACCAGCGCGATCATCGGCGGTGACAACTCGATGCCATAGCGCGGGTTGGCGAGAAACTCGACCCGCAGCGGCAGCATCAGCAGGTTTCCGAAACCCATCAGCATCCAGCTTGCGAGCAGCCAGCGGAAGAGCTTGTCGCTGCGGACATGGCGCATGCCGTGCAGCGGATTGGAGGAAGTCGCGACGTGCAGCACGGTCGAAGGACATTTTTCGATCCACCACGCACCCATGCCTGCGGCGGCGGCGAATGCCAGCATCAGCAGGCGGTAGCCTTCCATGTGCGCATCCAACCAAAGCCCGCCCGCCCAGGCGAAGATGGCGGCTGATAGAACCCGCACCATCACCGCTTTGGAAAACAGGTCGCCCCGTTCGGATGCCGGATAGTTTTCCTGATAGATCTGGGTCAGCATCGGGATGCCCATCGTCAGACTCATCACGCCGATCATGCAGGCCGGCACGAACACCCGCAAATCGCCGAACAGCGCGGCAGCCAGAAAAGCGGCGCAGCCCGTCCAGCTTGCCACCGCCGCTCCGGTGGCGGCTTTCCAATGCATTTTTCGCGTCAACGAAACGGCCAGCGGACTCAGCAAGAGACCCAGCGGCCCGCCCGTGACCAGCAGGGCTTTCGCCGTAGCGCCCGCTTGGAAATGTTGGACGGCGATGAGGAGAAGAAACGTCGCCGCGGAGGTTTCGAGCACGCCCGCAGTGACGGCACGGCGCATTTCGAGATGAAAGGTGCGGTCCCTGCGTTGGCGGACCTCCGATGTATCCTCTTCCCCGCTCATCGTCGTTCCCGTCCGCACCTCGCCAAGCTAGGGGCGGGAGCACCGGTGTCAAATCTCCGGGCAGCAGGTGCGACGCAGCTATCCAGCCCCGCGCCTGAATCCGCTTCCTCACCACAGCGTGACTTCAATACGTTGGCATGGCCGCACAACGGAACACCGCGTCCAGCACGTTCTGATCCTTGGCGGGATCATAGGTCACGGTCATGGCGGTGCGATTTTTCGGATCGTGCCAGTCCTTCCAATGAATCATCAGCGCGCGTCCGTAGTCCTTGTGCTCGATCACCGCCTTGATCTTGGAATCCACCGAACCGATGGCGTGCTTGGTTTCGATCAACAGAATGCCGTCCTTTCCCACGGACCGCCCTTTCACGCCGACCAGGAAATCCGGGAAAAAGCGTCCTCCATCAGGCCGCACGATGGCCACCGAATATTTTTTGCGCGGCGGGTTGCGGTGCCACCAGAGCACCGTGCCGCTGGTGTCGTTGTCCAGGAGTTTTGCAAACTCCACCTCCCACTCGTTCAGGTCCGACGGGAAAACTCCGTAGATGTTTTTGAACGACGGCAACAAAGCCTCGGCCGAATCCACGAATCCCGGCAGCGGCTCGGCTTCGCGGGTGAATGAAAACCGCGCCGCGCATTGTTTCTCCACATCCTTCAATAAACCCGGATACCGCACGAGAATCAGTGAAAGCGCGGCTTCGAGGCGTTCTTCGTCTTGCGCCACTTCGCTCAAGCCGTGGTTCACAAACTCCTCGGCCAAACGTTTCAACAAGTGATCCTGCAATTCCTTCGGGCTGAGATAGGTCTGGCGCATCAGCATGAGCTGCGCCTGCCGCTCGGCTTTTTCCAGGTCGATCCGCGCCTGGATGATTGAACGATGTTCTTCCTGGGCGTTTGCAAAGTGCGTTTTCTCAACGCGGATGATCTGCACATCCTTGGCCAATGCTGTTAGAAGCGCGCGGTTATCGAAGGCCACTTGCTGCTCCATGCAGGTGAGCAGGTGTTCGAGGATATCAAGCGGCAGTTCCTGAGTGAGGAAACGCAGCGGCATGCCGGCTTTCAGAGGATAGCGGTGCACGCCGGGCGCGGCTTCCGCTTCTGAGACCGCGTCCGTTCGGACCTTCGCCGCGAGCTCTTCCAACAAATCGAGCAATCCCTGGCCCACTAGAGGAGATAACTTCGGCGGACCGGGCCGGTCCGCCCTACCTTTGGAATCTGTGTCCTCCTCCTCCTCCGGAAACAGGATCGGCTGGTTGTGGGAAATCAGTTGTAGGTTCGGTTCGCCGCCGACCTTGGTGAGCATCACGAACGGACTCGTCTGCGTGAGCTGGCTCTTGAGTTGGTTGATCTTATCCGCCGCCGTGGAAATCCCCGCCTGGCTGTCGTGATCCGCGAGAAACAGATAACCGTGACGCAGCATCGGAGGCAGATCGCGGCCTTGAAGGCGTTTGTGGACTCGCAGGATGCGCCCGATCAACTGCGTGCCGAAATCCGTGCTCTTGATCGGCCGCATCGAAACCATGCAGAAGGCCCGCGGCGCGTCGAATCCCAGCGCCGCCGCCATTTTGAATATCAGCACTTCCTTCGTCTCGTCGTGCGCGAGCGAGAGGAAATTTTCATCCGGCTCATCGGAAGTGTGCGTGGATATTGTTTCATCGGAAAACCCGAGTCCGATCAGTCCGTGGCGGATCTCCTTGATGCTCTCGGATGAACCCGCCTGCACCATCAGCAAGGGCACCAGATCAATTCCCGCCGCCGCCAGTTCCTGTTTGATGCGCGCATGCATCGTGCAGGCGTCCTGCAAGGCCGCTGCCTCGAAATCCGCCAGCACCGCCTGGTCCGGCGGAGAAATGTAGGCGATGGACCGCACGCCCTCCTTCACAAGACCCGCCTCCACCGCTTCCTCGCGCGAAACCTGCACGCGGTGCAGATCCTTGATCGCGGCCGCCTTCATGAAGTGCTCGGCATCCGCATCGTCCGGCGTGGCCGTGACCATCAGCGTGTAGTCCGGTTGCAACACATCCCGGAAAAACTCCACACTCTGCGTCTTCGCGCCGATCCCGTGATGCGCCTCGTCGATGATCACGCCGATGCGGAAACCCGCGCTCCGTAGATCTGCTAGAAAATCATCCAGCGAGGCGAGTTGTTCGTTGTCGGTGCGGAGCTTGCGGGCGTCCGCCGAACGCGCGACCACCGAGGCCCAGGTGAGCACGAAGG
>CANLKN010000013.1 GCA_947491475.1 Akkermansiaceae bacterium
CCACCTACCTGATAATCGCAATCCTCCACAAGCAGCTCAAGCTGCCCGGCACGCTCCACAGAACTTTGCAGCTTTTGAGCGTTCATCCGTTCGAAAAAGTCACTCTAAATGAGCTACTTATGGAAACTGACCACAGAACTTTCATCAACCCTGATCCTAACCAATTGAATTTGTTTTAGTTACAACCGGACACTTGTGATGTCACTTATGTATTGATGAAAATTTTCGGCTACGATGATAAGAAAGCAGCCATTCTCATGTTGCAGGTGCACAAGCAGGGGCGCTCGATCGTCTGGAACGGCCAGCGCGAGAAGGCGGAGTTCTATGTCCAGCAACTCCAGTCGCACCAATTGAAATCCTCACTGGAAAAAGCCGAGTGAAAATCCTGCCCACATTGGAAGGCGGCCTGCGCATCGATGCCGAGGATCCGGGCGATTGGACCTTGCTGCAAGGCATCACCCACGATGCGATTTCCTGCGATAAAAAACTCGCCGCGCGCCTCGGAAATCTCATCACCGATGAAGACGTGGCTCCCGATTGGCAGGAATACGTGGTGCCCGATCTTGAAGAGGCGTTCCATGCGGACCTCACTCATATCGCATCCGCCATCGCCTCCGCGCACGTCGAATGCGGCGGTGGTCCCGGCCCGCTTTGGATCACCACCGAGGATGCGGGGCAATGGTATAGCGCCCTCAACCAGGCGCGGCTCGCGCTGGAGGAAATCCACCACTTCGGGCCAGCGGAAAGCCTGCAACCCGCGGATCTGCCCCCCCCGAGCCGCAATGCCTTCCTCAGATCCCAATTCTACTGCGCCATACAAAGCCTGTTGCTTGAGTATGTGATGCGTTGAGCACTGCAGTGGTTTTCTTTCGGTTGCAATGCGGGCCATGGTTCTTATGATTCCCGCGATGCAGACATTTTTTCGCGCCATTTCCTTGTTTCTCGTGGTTCTCTTCGCCAGTTGCGCCAGCAACACACGCACACCATTCAGTCCTGAATCAGGCCCGCCGACGGTTGGCATGCCGGCCGCGCTTTCCGAGCGCGAGCGATTGTTCGTTCCCGATCTTGAGAGGGCCTTGCGCGACCACGGACTGGTCACAGTGCGCGATGGTGCAGGCGACATGCAGTTGGAATTCGTGATGGATGCCGGCCCGATCAACACCGACACCCACATCGCTCTCACCGAGAAGCGCCGCACCCTCGCTCAAGGAAAAGGGCGCGCCTCCGGCCTGCCGTTGATCGGCCGCTCGCGCGTCGCGGAAAATTCCTTCTCCCGCGCATTCGAGGAATTTCAAAGCGAATTGAGCGATTCCAGCAACCGCCGCGGGTGGTCAAGCGCCAGCGGCTCCCAAAATGGCATCTATTAAGAAACGCTGCCTGGATCAGCCTCGACTCAAAAAACAATGAATCCTTCTAAACCCTCATTCACACGCCGGCAGATTCTCAAGGGCGGCCTCGCCACGGCATTTGCCTCATCTGCGCCGATGATTCTTTCATCGCGCGTCCTCGGTAGGGCTGGCAATGTCGGACCTAACAGCCGCATCAATATCGGAATCGTCGGCAACGGCCTGATCTCCGGCGGCCACCGCGGATTCTGCCTGACCCAACCGTCCACCCAGGTGGTCGCGCTGTGCGATGTGAACCGCCAAGTGCTCGAAAAAGCGATGGCCGAGGCCAAGGAAAAAGGCGCAGCCTGCGATGGCTACAATGACCACCGCGAGCTCTGCGCACGACCGGATGTGGATGCCGTGATGGTTTGCACTCCGGACCACTGGCACGCGGCGATTTCCATCGATGCCATGCGCCACGGCAAGGACGTCTATGTCGAGAAACCCATGACTCTCACCGTGGATGAAGGCAAGGCGATGCGGGCGGCCGCGGCCCGTTATGGCAGCATCCTGCAGGTCGGCTCACAGCAGCGGTCCGATGCCGCCTTCCGCAGAGCCGCAGAATTGGTGCGCAATAGCTACATCGGCAAGGTCCACACCATTGCCTGCGTCCTGGGCGAGTTCGAGCCGGGAGCGCAGTTTCCCGAACAACCTGTGCCGGAATATCTCGACTACGACCGCTGGCTCGGTCCCGCACCTTGGGAATCCTATCATCCGGATCGAGTCAAAAGCAATTATGGTGGCGGCTGGCGAAAGTTCTGGGATTACGGTTCGCGCAAAAACGGCGACTGGGGCGCACATCACTTCGATATCGTCCAGTGGGCACTCGGCATGGATGATTCCGGCCCGGTTCGCTTCGTTCCCAAAGGCTACGGCGGCGCGCCATGCCAACATCATTTCTATGCCGACGGCACCAAGGTGGTGCGCGACGGCGGCACCCGGGGCCACATGATCCGCTTCATCGGCGAAGAAGGCGAAGTGCTCGTTTCACGCGGTGGCAAGCTGGAAACCACGCCTCCAGGCCTCAACAATCTGGTCTTCAAATCCGGCGATGTGCGCCTTTACGAATCACGCGACCACCGCCAGAACTGGCTGCAGGGCATCCGCACGCGCTGCCAACCGATCTGCAACGTCGAGATCGGCCACCGCACCGCCACCCTCTGCCACCTCAGTAGCATCGCCGAGCGCCTCGGCCGCCCAGTCCGCTGGGACCCGCAGGCCGAGCAAGTCATCGGCGACCCCGCCGCCTCACGCATGTGCGACCGGCCTCGCCGCGCACCCTACAGCCTGCCAGGTTGAACTTTTTGTTAGATGATACCTCCCATGAAACTTTTGACCATTCTGTTCATTCCTCTGCTGCTGGCAATGCCTTGCGCCGCGCTCGACCAAGCCGCCGTGACCACGGTTGCCGCCAGGTTCGCCAGCGAGTCGTATGACGATCAATTCAAAGCCCGCGCCGAGCTCGACGCATTGGTGGACACCGCCACCCTGCCGGACCGTGGCGACTTCGCCGCCGCCACGCGCACACTCTGCGCTGTGCTCAACGATGCCACCACCACCCGCGAGGCGAAAAAATACCTGCTGCGCGCCATGCGCCGCATCGTCACCGAAGATGCCGTGGAAACCCTTACTTCGATTCTGAAGGGCGGCGACGCCATGCTCGCCGAGGAAGCCCGCCAGGTGCTCGAAGCGATCCCCTCCCCCGCCGCCAGTGCCGTGCTTGCCGAGGCTCTGCGCGCTGCCATCGATTTCCGCGCCAAAGCCGGTTTTGCCGACTCGCTCGCCCTGCAAGGCAGCGATGCCGCCATTGCGCCGCTTGCAGAGCTCCTGCAAGACCCCGACCCGCAACACGCCCGCATCGCAGCCGCCGCACTGGCCAAGCTCGGTGCCCGCGCCGTCGCACCCTTGAAGGAAGCGCTGGCTGGCGGCAAACTGCCTGCCGCAGCCGTGCCCGAGGTCGGGCGCGCCCTGCTAATTGCCAGCAGCGGTGATCCAAAAACCGCGGCAAAAATTTTCCACGGCACTCAGGATTCCGTGCTCAAAACCGCCGCCTTTCTCAGCGCCACCGCCGGTGCTGAAAATCACGACGAGTTGATCGCCACCGCCGCGCGGAGCGAATCCGCCGCACTGCGCCACACCGCCTTGGCTCGCGGATTGGAGCAAAACAGCCCCGCCATCACCGGCACACTTGCCCAAGGGTTCGCCCAAATGCCTGCCGACGACCGACTGGTGGTGCTTGGCCACCTGCACTACTTCAAGGATGCGGCGGTTGCGGAAAAAATCGCACTTTCCGCGCTGGTGGCGGAATCCGTGGACGAGCGCATCGCCGCCCTTGCCGCTCTTGGCCGCATGCCCACCGCGGGTGCCATCCATGCCGCACTCGGTGCCTTATCAGCCCGCGAGCCGCGCATCAACCAGGCAGCCGCCATCGCACTGGCCGCCAATGCTTATCCAGAGGCCGATTCCGTCCTGCTTGCCAATCTCAAAGACGGCTCCGGTGATGCGCGGCTCGCCGCCATCAAGGCTGCTCCCATCCGGGCGATCCCGGGCGGCAATGCCATTCTGATCGAAATCCTCGCCGGCTCCGATGAAGAAGCCGCGCGCGAGGCACTCAAATCACTGTATTTCACCGCTTCCATCGACGACCTCCGCACTCTCTGCGCCAAGGCCACCACCACCGAGGAACCCCAGCGCAAGTCCCTTGTCGCCGCCTGCACCCGCATCGCCGGCCGCCTCGGCAGCGAGGAAGCCATGACATTGATCAAGCCGCTGCAGTGAGAAAACGGGCGGGCTACTTCTTCTTCTTGGCCTCGAGGCCTTCCTTGACCTTGGCTTCGATGTCCTCGTAGAGGGCGGCATCACCTTTGAGAAGTTCCTTGGCGGCATCGCGGCCTTGAGCGAGTTGGGTGCCGTTGTAGGAGAACCAGGAACCACGCTTCTGGACGATTTCCATTTCCAGCGCGAGATCGAGCAGCGAGCCGGTGGAGGAAATGCCTTCGTTATACATGATGTCGAACTCGGCTTCGGTGAACGGCGGGGCGACCTTGTTCTTGACGATCTTGATCTTGGTGCGGTTGCCGGTGACGGTGCCGTCGGTGGCCTTGATCTGGCCGATGCGGCGGATATCGACACGCACCGAGGCGAAGAACTTGAGCGCGCGGCCGCCGGGTGTGGTTTCCGGGTTGCCGAACATGACGCCGATTTTCTCGCGAATCTGGTTGGTGAAGATGCAGACGGTGCGGGCCTTGGAAATCAGCGCGGTGAGCTTGCGCATTGCGGCGCTCATCAGGCGGGCCTGCGCACCGACCGTGGAATCGCCAATCTCGCCGTCGAGTTCCTGTTTGGTGACCAACGCGGCGACGGAGTCGAGCACGATGACGTCGATGGCATTGGAGCGGACGAGGGCTTCGCAGATTTGCAGGGCTTCCTCACCGGACGAGGGTTGGGAAATGAGCAGATCGTCGAGGTTGACGCCGAGTTTGCGGGCGTATTGCGGATCGAGTGCGTGCTCAACGTCAATGAAGGCGGCGAGGCCACCGCGTTTCTGGGCTTGGGCGATCGCCGTGAGCGTGAGGGTGGTTTTGCCGGAGGATTCCGGACCGAACACTTCGACGATTCGGCCGCGGGGGAATCCGCCGACACCGAGGGCGCGGTCGATGAGCAGATTGCCGGTCGGGATGACATCGACATCGACGCAGTTTCCATCGCCGAGGCGCATGATGGCGGCTTCGCCGAATTCCTTCTGAATGTGGGCGATGGCAAGGTCGAGGTTGCGTTTGCGGGCCTCTTGGAGTTTATCGTTAGCGGATTCTTCTGCGGTTGTTTTGGCTGCCATGGGTGTGTGGGGTTGGGATGCACGGGATATGGCCCGGCAAGCGGGGCAGCGCAAGAAAAAAGATGTTCACTCGAACAAAAATCTGCCAAGTGTCTGGAAATCAGCGGAAACTGATCGCAAGGCGGGCACTGCCATCAGGGTCCTTGGTCGGAACTGGAGTCCATGCGACCTCGAAGCCTTGGTAGAGTGGAGCGGATTTGGAGTTGGAAAGGGTCATTGCGGTGCCGGGTGAGGCGGTGAGCATGAGCTTGCGGCCGCGGAAGGTCTCGCTCTGCAATTCCAACTCGGTGATGTCCGGTTTGTTGATTTCCCCGGAGCCGGCATCGACCGGTTCGGACAAGGGTAGTCTGAGCGCCGAACCGTCGCTGCGTTTGAGTGAGAGCCGGTCGCCCCGGAGTTTGTCGGCGAGTGCCTTTTCCTCACGGCGTTTTTCCCGTTCGCTGAGATCGGCCCCGGATTTGCGCGCGGTTGGTTGGAGCTTGGGGATTTTCACGGAAATCACGAACTTGAGCGGATTCTTGAGGTTTCCGGGATCCAGCAGGCGACCGCCTAGATAGATGATTCCGCGGTTTTGCTCGACGGTGACCTCAAAGGTGGCGTTGCCAGAGACCTTGCCACGATAGGTGACTTTTTCGAGTTTCTCGGTGGCGGAATCGGTGGTTTCGAGCGAGTCGGCAATCAGGCGTTTGGCGACGGTTTTTCCACTGGTTTGGGTTTCCAACACAGTGGGCTCGATGTGGATGACATAACTATCGGCGATGGAGGAACCGGACACGACTGGCTTGAGATGCAGTTCTCCCATCGTGGAGACGCCGATTTGGCAACGGTTGCTGGTGTGTGCGGCGAAATAGCCGATCCATGGTTGTTTATCGATGCTTGGGAGCTGTGCTTGAAGCGGCTGCAAGCCGGTGGCTGAGAGGATGAAGGAGACGATGAATGCGCTAAGGCGGAATTGCCATTTCATGCAGCGAAAGATGCCGGAGGTGCTGCCGGATGCCAGCGGAAAAACGGGCCCGGCGGATGACGCGCGAGTATGCCAAGCCGCGCCGGCCTATCGCACGCTCACGGCGAGGCGGGCTTCGCTTTTGGGATCCTTGGCGGGGTCTTGCGACCAGAGGATCGCGAAGCCGCTATTGAGCGCGGCCGCCTCGGGGGATCTGCCAACCAGTTTCATCGAGGAATTCGGAGCTGCGGTGAACTGGAACTTGTGTTCCTCAAAGGCCACGGCCTCGATCTCGAACTCGGCGATGCCCGGGCCATTGATTTCTTTGGAGGAAATTTCGATTTTATCGTTGAGCGATTGCCTTGTCTTCGTGCCATCGGTCCATTTCCACGAAGCTCGGTCGCCAGTGGTTTTTTTCTCAAAGGCTTTTAGGAGTTTCTTCTTCTCGCGCTCGTTTTCGGTTTCTTCGATCTTCTTCACTTCGTTGGTATAAAGATCGGGCATGCGGATGACGAAGGAAAATGCAACCGGGTTTTTGGTGACTGCAGGATCGGTCACGCGGCCACCGAGCAAAAAAATACCGCGCGATTCCTCGACGGTGACCTCAAAGGGAATGCCGGATTTGGTCTTGGCGCGGAAAGTGGTTTTCTCAAGCTTATCGGTGGTGGGGTCGGTGGTTTCGAGCGTCTCGGGTTCGTGATCCCGGAATGCGGGAGTTCCATTCGGCAGGGTTTCGACAATGATCGGTACGATTTCATAGGGCCGATTGCCAATCGGCGAGCCGCTGCGGTCGAGCAGTTTGATTTCGATTCCACCTTGGGAAGACACGCCTAACTGGAAGCGCTTGTTGCTTTGGCCTGCAAAAAAACCGCGCCATTGCTCGCTTTCGAGCGTGGGCAGTTGGGCGTGGGCCGGAAACAACGCCGAGGCGGCGAGAAGGAGCGAGGAAAAGGCACCAATGATCGATCCATAATTTCTCATGCCGGGAAAGATGCCGAGCCCCCCGGCGGATGCGAGTGGAAAATCCGCGAGGCTGGCGATTCTTACAGATAGGCCGACAAGCCATCGACCGTCTCCTGATCGAGCCGCCGGACCAACGCGATGACCAGCGAGACCATGTGCAGGTGATCGTTGACGTCGATCATGGCGTTGTGCGAGTGGATGTAGCGGGCCGGCACACCGAGCACGATGCTGGGAATGCCATGGTTGGCGAGGTGGAACGAGCCGGCATCAGTGCCACCGCTGCGGCGCACGGTCACCTGATGCGGGATGCCTGCGTCACGGGCGGTGTCGATGGCCAACCGTGCCAGCCGAGGATTGGCGATGGCGGTGGGGTCGAACATGCGGATCTGCACGCCACCGCCGAGCCGGCCCTGGCTTTCCGCACGGGAAAACCCGGGCGCATCATCGGCCGGCGGGCCTTCAAGGACGATTGCCACATCGGGCATTGCGAAGTTGGCCGCAGTTTTAGCTCCGCGCAGGCCGACTTCCTCCTGCACGGTGCCGCAGAGGATCAGGCGGTTCGGGTGCATCGACTGGGTGAGGATTTGCCCTGCCTGAATGACCCCGGCCATGCCCACCCGGTTGTCGAAGGCTTTGGCCATGAAATAATCCTCACGCGCCATCGGCGTGAAGGCGGAGCAAGGCGCGATCGGATCGCCCAGAGATATGCCGAGTTCATCGACTGCCTGGCGGCGGTTTTCCGCACCGACATCGATGAACATCTGGTCGATGTGCATGACTTGCCGACGCTGGTTATCGGGCAGGAAATGCGGCGGACGGGAAGCGATCACACCGAGGATTTTGTTGCCGCTGCGGGTGAGGATTTCAACGCGTTGGGCAAGCAGGTTGTGTTCCCACCAACCGCCCACGGCAACGAACTGGATGAAGCCGTCCGGCGTGATGTTTTGCACCAGAAACCCGACCTCATCCATGTGGCCGGCCACCATCACCCGCGGGCCATCACTGCCGGTTTCGCAGAAGACCGAGCCATTGCGGTCGGTAGCGAGTTCACCGCACTCGGCGAGTTCATCCACGAAAATAGCGCGGACTTCATCTTCATGGCCGGGCACCGAGTGGGCCTCGGTCAATTCCTGCAACAGCGAAACAGCCGTGTCTCTCATGCGCCGGAGAATGCACGCCTAGGCCGACTGATCCAAGCGCCAAGTTGTTGGAGGAAGGAGGAAACGTGCGGCTCGGAAGGCACGGATTTCCTGATTCGGCACGGGTATGGCTTCGAGAACCATGAAACAACCGGGGCTCCAAACGAAAAAAGCCGGGCAGGTTTCCCCGCCCGGCTTTTTGTTAGCTGTAGCGTCGGTCTATGACCGTCGCATGATCGGTTTACATCATGCCGCCCATTCCGCCCATTCCGTGGTCGTGACCACCACCGCCGCCGCCTTGGGGCTCCTTGGCGGGAAGGTCGGTGATGAGGCACTCGGTGGTGAGCAGGAGGCCGGAGATCGACGCCGCGTTTTGAAGCGCGGTGCGGGTGACCTTGGTAGGATCGACCACGCCGGAAGCGATGAGGTCTTCGAACTTGTCGGTGGCGACGTTGTAGCCGAAGCCATCCTTGTCGTTCTTGACGCGCTCAACGATGAGTGCGGCTTCGCGGCCAGCGTTGGCGACGAGCTGGCGAAGCGGAGCTTCCACGGCGCGGGCGACGATGCCCATGCCGGTCTTCTCGTCTTCGTTAGAGGCTGCGTCACAGCACTTGGCGGCACAAGCAGCCGCGAGAGCGTGGATGAGGGCGGTGCCACCGCCAGCGACGATGCCTTCTTCAACGGCCGCACGGGTCGCGTGGAGGGCGTCTTCGACGCGGGCTTTCTTTTCCTTCATCTCGGTTTCGGTGGCGGCACCGACGTTGATGACGGCCACACCGCCGGCGAGCTTGGCAAGACGCTCTTGGAGCTTTTCGCGGTCGTAATCGCTGGTGGTTTCCTCGATCTGGCGGCGGATCTGGTTCACGCGGCCGGTGATGGCTTCGGAAGTGCCGCCGCCTTCAACGAGGACGGTGTTTTCCTTGCTCACGGTGATGCGCTTGCACTCGCCGAGGTCGCTGAGTTCCACGGACTCCAGCTTGATGCCGAGGTCGTCGGTGATGACGCGGCCACCGGTGAGGATGGCGATGTCTTCGAGCATGGCCTTGCGGCGGTCGCCGAAACCAGGAGCCTTGACGGCGGCGATGTTGAGGATGCCGCGGAGCTTGTTGACGACGAGGGTCGCGAGTGCTTCGCCTTCGACGTCTTCGGCGATGATGAGCATCGGGCGGCCGGTCTTGGCGACCTTTTCAAGGAGCGGAAGCATGTCCTTGAGGGACGAGATCTTCTTCTCGTTGATGAGGATGTAGGCGTTCTCAAGGAACACTTCCATGGACTCGGGATTGGTCACGAAGTAGGGGCTGAGGTAGCCTTTGTCGAACTGCATGCCTTCGACCACTTCGAGGGTGGTTTCGATGCCCTTGGCTTCTTCCACGGTGATGGTGCCGTCCTTGCCGACCTTGTCCATGGCTTCGGCGATGATGTCACCGATTTCGGCGTCGGAGTTGGCGGAGATCGAGGCAACCTGGGCGATTTCCTTGGCGTCGGAGACGGGCTTGGAAAGGGTCTTGAGTTGGGCGACGATCGCCTCGGTGGCCTTCATGATGCCGCGTTGCAGCGAGATCGGATTGGCACCGGCGGTCACGTTGCGAAGGCCTTCCTTGTAGATGGCTTCGGCGAGAACCGTGGCAGTGGTGGTGCCGTCACCGGCGATGTCCGAAGTCTTGGAAGAAACTTCGCGGATGAGTTGTGCACCCATGTTTTCATAGGGGCACTCGAGTTCGATTTCCTTGGCGACGGAAACGCCGTCCTTGGTGATGGTCGGGGAGCCGAATTTCTTGTCGATGATGACATTGCGACCGGCTGGTCCGAGGGTTGCCTTGACGGCGCGGGCGAGTTTCTCAACACCGCGAAGCAGGGCTTGGCGGGCGGATTCGTCGAATTGTAGTTGTTTGGCCATGATGTGGTTACTAGTTAGAAGTTATTTGTTATTGGTTATTGGTGGAAGAGACGGAGCGTCGTTGGATTGGCGGTTCTGGGATATCCCAATAACTTTTAACCAATAACGAATAACTCCGCCGCAGGCGGTCAGCCGACGATGCCGAGGATGTCGGATTCGTTGATGATGAGGACTTCCTGTCCGTCGAGTTTGACTTCGGTGCCGCCGTATTTGGAGATGAGCACCTTGTCGCCGACTTTCACGGAGAACTCGATGGTCTTGCCATTGTCATCCTTGCCGCCGGTTCCGAGGCTGAGGACTTCGGCTTCCTGGGGTTTTTCCTTGGCGGTGTCCGGAAGGACGATGCCGCCGGCGCTGATTGCATCGGCTTCGATGCGCTTGACGAGGACACGTTGTCCGAGTGGTTTGATGTTAGCCATATTGTTGTTTTGGTTTGGTTTGGTTTGGTTTGGTTGTTGGTGAGAGAGACAGAAGATTTGGAGACAGAAGACAGAAGAAAAGAGAGTGAGATGCTGTGGCATTCTCTTTTCTTCTGTCTTCAAGTCTTGTGTCTTCTGTCTTCGAGAGCTTGGAGCCAGGTGTCGAATTCCTGGTTGATGAGATGGGTGATGAAGTTTTGCCAGCTTTGAAAGTCGCCGGAGTCGGCGGCTTCGAGGGCGTTGTAGTAGGCTTGGCGGAGATCGGTGGGGATGGAGATGGGAGGATAGCCTGCCGAAAGCAGCACGAAGTTCATCGCGAGTCGGGCGGCACGGCCGTTGCCATCGGTGAAGGGATGGATGCTCGCGATGCCATGGTGGAGTTTCGCCGCGCGCCCGACGGGATCAGCGATGGCTTGGATTTCGGTAAAGAGTTCTTCCATCAGGTCCGGGACCTTGATCGGATTCGGCGGAACGTGGTGGGAACCGGCGATGCGAACGGCACCCCTGCGATAAGAGCCCGCGAAGTCGTCTTCCACGCGGGTGAGAACGATGCGGTGGAGATCGAGAAGATCGTGCTCGGTGAGAACGGCGTCCGGTTTGGCGAGCGTCTTCACTTTTTCCCATGCCTTCGCAAGGTTGACGGCCTCGAGGTGATCCTTGAGCGGTTTGCCGGAAACGGTGATGCCTTTGGAAAGCACCAGCTCGGTTTCGCGCAGCGTGAGGCTGTTGCCTTCGATGGCATTGGACTCATGCACCATCCGCACATCCCACGCCGCCGCAAGACTGGCGACCGACTCCGGAGAGAGCGGGCGCAGCGCGGCAAGGCGGGCGTGTTTGGTGGGGAGGGTCATGGGAAGTTGCACTGGCGGATTAATTTCGTGATGTCACGAAACTGATTGGGTTGGCGGCGGGCGAGACGCCCGCGCCACGGGTTAGTCCACTACTTCGGCGTCAACGACCTTGCCCTTGGCTTGCTTGGGCTCGTTGGATTCGGGTTGGTCGTCGTCGGGTTCGACGTCGGGTTGTGCGGCTCCGGCCTGGGCTTGTTGGGCGGCTTGGGCGAGGGCTTGCAGCGAGCTTTCGAGGTCGGAAACGGCGCTGTTGATTTTGGTCACGTCGTCGCTGGAGATCGCGTCTTTAACGGCTTGGATCTTGCCGTTGAGCATTTCCTTGAGTTCGGCGGGGGCCTGATCGCCGAGTTCGGCGAGTTGTTTTTCAACGGAGAAGACGAGGTTTTCGGCCTTGTTCTTGGCATCGACTTTTTCAACGCGCTTCTTGTCCTCCTCGGCGTGGGCCTCGGCGTCGCGCTTGGCTTGTTCGATCTCGTCCTTTGAAAGGCCGGAGGAGCCTTGGATGGAGATTTTCTGTTCCTTGCCGGATTGTTTGTCCTTGGCGGAAACGTGGAGGATGCCGTTGGCGTCGATGTCGAAGGTGACTTCGATCTGCGGTTCGCCGCGGCGGGCGGCGGCAATGCCGTCGAGCTTGAAGTTTCCTAACAACTTGTTGTCGGCGAACATCGGGCGCTCGCCCTGGCAGATGCGGATGTCCACGGCCGGCTGGTTGTCGGAGGCGGTGGAGAAGACCTGCGATTTCTTGGCCGGTATGGTGGTGTTGCGCTCGATCATCGATGTGGCGCGGGAGCCTTCGGTTTCGATGGAAAGGGTGAGCGGAGTGACATCGAGCAGGAGGACGTCCTTGACGTCGCCGCGCAGCACGCCGCCTTGGATGGAGGCGCCGATGGCGACGACTTCGTCCGGGTTGACACCCTGGTGCGGGGTTTGCCCGGCGAGTTCTTTGGCGACTTCGACCACTTTCGGCATGCGGGTCATGCCGCCGACGAGCACGAGTTCGTTGATTTGGGAGGGAGTGAGGCCGGCTTCCTTGAGGCAGTCGCGGACGGGCTTCTTGGTGCGCTCGAAAAGCGAGTCGGTGAGTTGTTCCAGCTTCGAGCGGGTGAGCGTGAGTTGGATGTGCTTGGGTCCGGTGGCATCGGCGGTGATGAAGGGCAGGCTGATGTCATAGGACTGCGAGGAGGAAAGTGCGATCTTGGCTTTTTCCGCCTCCTCCTTGATGCGTTGGAGGGCGTCGGGCTGGCCGGAGAGATCGATGCCCTGGTCCTTCTTGAACTCGCCGACGATCCACTGGATGAGCGTGTTGTCCCAGTCGTCGCCGCCGAGTTTGGTGTCGCCATCGGTGGCGAGCACTTCGAAGACGCCGTCGCCGATTTCGAGCACCGAGATGTCGAAGGTGCCGCCGCCGAGGTCATAGACGGCGATTTTTTCGTCGGACTTCTTGTCGAGGCCGTAGGCGAGGGCGGCGGCGGTGGGCTCGTTGATGATGCGGAGCACTTCGAGGCCGGCGATTTCACCGGCGGCCTTGGTGGCGTTGCGCTGGGAGTCGTTGAAATAGGCGGGGACCGTGATGACGGCCTGTTTGATGGATTCGCCGAGTTTGGCCTCGGCATCGGCTTTGAGCTTGCCGAGCACCATGGCGGCGATTTCCTGCGGCGAGAAGGTCTTGGTTTCGCCGGCCACTTCCACCTGGATGTGGGCGTCGCCATTCGGGGCGGCGACGATGGTGTAGGGCATGCGCTTGTCCGCCTCAGTGAGTTCGGCGTATTTGCGGCCGATCAGGCGTTTGGCGGAGAAAATCGTGTTTTTCGGGTTGGTGACAGCCTGGCGCTTGGCGGCCTGGCCGACGAGGCGCTCGCCGTTCTTGGCGAAGGCTACCACCGACGGGGTGGTGCGGGCACCTTCCGAGTTTTCGAGGACGGTGGGCTCGCCGCCTTCCATGACGGCCATGCAGGAGTTGGTGGTGCCGAGGTCGATTCCGAGGATTTTGGACATAAAATTGGTTTCCTTTCGTGATTTGCCGGATGTGGCGTGGTTTGACGGCTTCCCTTTCGCATGGCTTGTGCCAGCAGGGTCGTTTGTTTTTCAAGTCGCAGAAAACGAGCGACTTGTGATTTCAATGCGGGTTTTTGAGCGATTCAAAACGAGCGTTTTGAGACAAAATGACGCGCTTTCGTGATGACAAGTTGTCGCGGTGCACCGAATTGCGCACTTTTCGTTTCAAACCTTGAACCGCCTGGCAATCCACCTCTAGGGTCCGGGGCATTCATGCGAGCGCAGCCCTTTAAATGGATTCCGCGCGGCGAACCGTTTCAAAAACAGGAAACCGGTCTGCCGGGCTCTTTTCCGCCGATTCTTGAGCACTTGATCCGCCAGCGAGGGCTGCCTCCGGGTGTGGATTTGGAGAGTTTCCTGCGGCCGAAACTCAAGGATTTGGCTGACCCTTTCCTGATTCCGGATATGCAGGCGGCGGTGGAGCGGATTTTGGCCGCCATCGATCAAAAGCAGCAAATCTGCATTTACGGTGACTACGATGTGGACGGGGTTTCCTCGATCACGCTGATGCGGCGGATCCTGCTGGCCTACGGGGTGGAGGCGCGGCATTTCATACCGCGGCGAGGGCCGGAGGGCTACGGCCTGAGTGTCGCGGCGCTCGAGCGCTGCATGTCGGAGGGGCCCAAGCCGGATCTGCTCATCACGGTGGATTGCGGCACGGTTTCCATCAATGAAGTGGCCATGTTGCGGGCGGATGGTGTGGATGTGGTGATTGTCGATCACCATGAGCCGCTGCTCGACCAGCGACCGGATTGCTGTGCGTTGGTCAATCCGAAGTGCGGCGAGGAGTTTACTTACCTCTGTGCAGCGGGAGTGGTTTTCAAGCTCGGCCACGCCCTTTTGAAAACGCGTCAAGTGGCGCTCGATCTCAAGGAACTCATCGATCTGGTGGCGGTGGCGACCATTTCCGACATCGTGCCGATGGTCGGTGAGAACCGTTTGCTGGTGCGCCACGGACTGAAACACCTGTCCAACACCCTGAATCCCGGCCTGCGCGCGCTGCAGGACGTCACCGGCATGAATGGCAGCGCCACCTCGATGGACGTCGGGTTCCGGATCGGGCCGCGCCTCAACGCGGCGGGCCGCATGGATGTGCCGGAGGACGCGCTCGCCACCCTCACCACCGACTGCCGCCGCCTCGCCCGCGAACTGGCGCAGAAACTCGATGAATACAACAAGGAGCGCCAGAATCACGAGGGGCTGATCCGCCGTGAGGCAGTGGAAATGCTCAAGCGGGATTTTGATCCGGAGCGCGATTCGGTGATCGTGCTGGGTTCGCGCTCATGGCATCACGGGGTGGTCGGCATCGTCGCCTCGCGACTGATGCGCCAATATCACAAGCCGACCTTCATCATCGCCATTGATGACAACGGGATCGGCAAAGGCTCGGGCCGCAGCATCCCGGGCGTCTCGCTGGTGGAGGTGATCCGCGCCTGCGAGGGCGAGTTGATCGCCGGCGGCGGCCATGCCATGGCGGCAGGGCTTTCCATCGAGGAAGGCAAACTCGCGGCCTTTCGCGAAAAGTTCCACAGTTATGTGTTGGAAAACACCACCGACGAACAGCGCCGGCCCACACTCACCTATGATGCCGAGATTTCCTTTGATCAACTCTCGCTCGAATTCCTCGCCAGCTACGACCTCTTGCAACCTTTTGGAAACGGCAATCCGCAACCGGTATTCGTGGCGCGAGGCGTGGGGCTGAGCCGGCCGCCGCAGCACATGAAAAACCATCATCTGCGTTTCATGTTGCGGCAGGGATACCACGAGCAGGATGCGGTGTTTTTCGGCGGCGGTGAGTATCCGTTGCCAAATCCACCGTGGGACATCGCGTTCACGATCGACCGCAACACCTTCCGCGGCCGCACCACGCTGCAACTCATCATTCAGGATGTGCGGGCGGCGGATGATTGACTGGAAAAAACCAGCGGAACCCGGAGTTCATGGCGATCGTTCCAAAGCGCAACGATCGCTGATTTCAAAGTAACCGCCCGCAGTTTCAGACCTTGCCGTAGAGCGGGCCGTAGTTCTGGCATGCGCGGAAATCGGCTCCTTCCAAATCGGCGGTGCCGAAGGCGCGCCAGGCACTGGGCCGGAACACTCGCTCCTCGCCGACGTTGTGCATGTAAACCGGGATGCGCAGCATCGAGGCGAGCGTGAGATACAAATGGCCGACGTGGCCGCAGGTCATCACGCAGTGGTTGGCACCCCAGTGGTTCATCACTTCGTAGGCGCTGCGGAAAGCCCCTTCGCCCGTTAGAACAGGCGCGAACCAAGTGGTCGGCCAGGTTGGGTTGGTGCGTTGGTCGAGCACGTCGTGCACATCATCCGGCAGATCAATGGTGTGACCTTCGGCGATTTGCAGAGCAGGGCCCAGGCCATCGACGAGGTTGAGGCGAATCATCGTGGCGGGCATGCCGCCCTTGGTGCGGTAGCGGGTGCTCCAGCCGCCGCCGGGGAAATACTCGGTGATGGATGGATGCCAGGTGGTGGCATTGAGACACTTCTTCACTTCCGCGTCGGAAATTTCCCAGAAGGGCTTCATCGTCGGAACTCCCTTTTTCGTCTGCTCGCCGGTGCCGTCAAGCGCGGCCGGGCCGGAGTTGATGAGATGCAGAATGCCATCGCCGACGAGCGGGTGTTCCACTTTCCGGCCGCTGGCTTTTTCGATGGCATCAATGCTCCAGTAGGTGCGCAGGTCGGCGAAAATCTGCGCGGTGTTGGTGAGAAGCCAGCCGAAAAGCATGCCCGCGCCGTTGAGTGCGTCGTTTTCGGTGGCGACGATGTAAGGTGCGCGCTTGCCGTTCCAATCGAAAGACGTGTTGAGAATCGCCTCCATGAAGTCGCCGTTGGGGAAGTGGTCGGTCCACTGGCGCTGGCCTTGGAAACCTGCGGCGATAGCATTGTGGCCGTGTGCCTGCTCGCCGAGTTTCATTTTCTTGAGCACCGGATTTCCGACCATCAAGTCGCGGGCGATGAGTGCCATTTTCACGCTGTCCTCCCACTCGGTATCGAGTTGTTCGCGCGAGCGGGTGGTTTGCGGCGAGTTGTAATCCTTGCCTTCCTTGCAGTGTTTTTTGACCCAGGCGAGGGCGGTTTCATACTCGGCCTTGTCATACTGGCCCTTGCGCATGCGGCCGGCGATCTCGCTCATGTCGATGGATTCGACACGCATGCCGAACCACTTTTCCCAGAGTTTGGTATCCACCACGGAGCCGGCGATGCCCATCGAGGTGCCGCCCATCGAGAGATAGGATTTTCCGCGCATCAGCGCGACGGCGAGGCCGCATTGGGCGAAGGAAAGCAGTTTTTCCTCCACATCGGCGGGCATCTTCGTGTCGTTGGCAGCCTGCACATCCTTACCATAAATGCCGAATGCGGGCAGGCCCTTCTGCGTGTGGCCGGCGAGCACCGCGGCCAGATAAACCGCGCCGGGACGCTCGGTGCCGTTAAAGCCCCACACGGCTTTCGGCGTGTGCGGATCCATGTCCATCGTTTCGGAGCCGTAGCACCAGCAAGGGGTGACTGTTAGAGAAACACCGACGTTGCTGAGCTTGAACTTGTCGGCGCAGGCGGCGGCTTCCCGCACGCCGCCGATGCAGGTGTCGGCGATCACGCACTCGACGGGCGTGCCGTCGGGGTAGCGGAGTTTGGAAATGAAAAGTTCGGCCACGGATTTGGCCTGCTGCATGGTGCGTGCTTCGAGTGACTCGCGGACGCCGCCGAGGCGGCCGTCGATGGTCGGGCGAATGCCGATTTTTGGATAGGATGCTTTTTTCATGATGGAATGGGTTGGTAGGCCCTTGCGGGTGAAAACGTGCCATTCGTGAGCGCTTTGTCAGCTATTTTCCGCGAAATGAGTGGTGAAAATGATCGGGATTCCGCATGAAGATTCCAATCATGAATGACGATATTTGCCTTGATGAGCAGGATGTGATTTTTCATTCATTTCCGGGTGAAAGACGCGCGCTCTGCCAGTTCCTATATTTCGCGGCAGGTCGAGTCTTCGCGGTTGTTTTTCTTCGAGCCCGGAGAAGAGGAGGATTTCGGCGTGGTGTTCGGCGGCTTTGAGCGTTGCGGGCCGGACTATCGGATCGACCGGCGGAATTTTCCGTGGTTCTGCCTCGAATTCGTGAGCCGCGGGGCCGGCGCTCTCGTTCTCGGGGGCGCGTCGCATCAGTTGCGGCCCGGGAGTTTTTATCTCTACGGTCCCGGTTTGCCCCATCGGATCGAGAGTTCGGCGGATCATCCCTTGGGCAAGTATTTCATTGGATTCACCGGCAGCGGGGTGGCGGATTTTCTGGCGCGCTATGAAATCGAACCCGGCTTTGTCTCGCGCTGTCTGAAGGGCGAACCGATCCGCCGGACTTTTGACATGCTCATTGACCGCGGCGTTCGCAAATCCCGGCTTGCGCGGCCGCTCTGTGCCCTGATCACCCGCGAACTGCTGCTGCTTTGCCGCGACGACGCCGCGGATCTTGGAAATACCGATTCAGTCGCGTTCGCGACTTACAACCGCGCGAGGGAGCTCATTGAGCGCGATTTTCTCGATCTCCAAACGCTGTCCGCCACCGCGGCGGCTTGCGGCTTGGACGCTCCCTACCTCTGCCGCCTGTTCGCCCGCTATCACGATGAGAGTCCCTATCAGTTTCTAACACGCCTGCGGATGGACCACGCCTCTCGGTTGTTGCTGGAGGAAAACGCCACGGTGAAATCCGTGGCCGCCGCGCTGGGCTTCAAGGATGCGTTCCACTTTTCCCGCGTCTTCAAATCCGTGCATCATGTGCCGCCTTCGCGCTTCCGGCAGTCGATGCACCCGCAGTGGCCGGGGTGAGCGCGCCGATAACGCTGCCTGCGCAAAGGCCCGAAGCGAAACCGAAGACGTGGCCGAGCACATCGGTGTTGCCGTTTTCCGAACCGCCGCCCAGCCAGCCTAACAGAATGATACCGGCCAACACCGGTGCCGCGACTCGCGCCCACGGCAGGCTGACGCGCTGGCGCAGGGTGGCTGAGAACCCGAGACCTGCGAGGATGCCAAGCGCGCCAAAAACCGCGGTGGAGGCACCGATGGAGGTAAATGAATCCGGCCAGGTGATGGCCGAGGTGAGGGTATTGCCGAGGGTGCCGCAGGCGAGAATGAGCGCCCAACCGCGCCATGGGCCGATGCTTCGGGAGACCAGTGTCCCGAAAAACAAGCCGCTGAGCAGGTTGCCGATCAAATGCGGCGCATCGCCATGGAAAAACAGTCCGGTGAACGGCCGCCACCACTCGCCGCGGCCGATCAGCCCGGTGCTCGAGGAAGCACCGCGCTCGACCAGCGAAGGGTCGTTGGTTTGCAAAACAAAACAGGCGATCAACGCCAGCATCCAGATGCCGTAAACACTCCATCCCGCGGAATGGCGGAATATTTCACTCTCCGGCACCACAGCCGAGCGGGGAAGCTCCCGCTCGTTTTCGTAGGCTTGGATTTCTTGGACAATTTCCGGCGCTGCGGCCGGTTCGGCATGAAGCGCGTATTGTCCGGGTGTTTCCGTGTCGCTGATCATGCACGGCTGGCTCATCGCCAGAACCACCAGTCCGTGCTCGTGGGCTGCATCGAGCGTCGGATATCTGCCGACTTCAGTGAGATCTGCAGTTTCCGTCTCTGGTTCTTGGTCGGCGCCTTCGACTGGTCCTGCGGGTTTCACGGAATGTTTTGCAGGTTTGTATCAAGCAACCCCCAGCAGTTTGCGGAAGTAAGCGATGGTGGCATCCAGGCCTTGCTCAAGCGGCACGGTCGGTTGCCAGCCGAGTTCTTTTTTCGCCAGACTGATATCCGGCTGACGCTGCTTGGGATCATCTCCCGGCAGCGGGAGATGGGTGATTTTTGATGGCCCACCCACCTTTTTGATCACTAGCTCGGCAAGCTCCAGCATCGTGAACTCGCCGGGATTGCCGATGTTCACCGGTCCGATGAGCGACGGGTGATTCATCAGCCGGACGAAGCCCTCGATCAAGTCGTCCACATAACAGAACGAGCGGGTCTGCGTGCCGTCGCCATAGATGGTGAGGTCCTTGCCTTGCAATGCCTGGACGATGAAATTGGAAACGACGCGTCCGTCATCGGGCAGCATGCGCGGGCCATAAGTGTTGAAAATGCGCACCACACGGGTGTCCAAGCCGTTCTGGCGGTGGTAATCGAAGAACAGGGTCTCGGCACAACGTTTGCCCTCGTCATAACAAGAACGGACTCCGATCGGATTGACGTTGCCCCAGTAGGACTCGGGTTGCGGATGCAATTCGGGATCGCCATAGACCTCGGAGGTGGAGGCTTGGAAAACCCTCGCACCAGTGCGCTTGGCAAGCCCGAGACAATGAATCGCTCCCATCACCGAGGTCTTGATGGTCTTGATCGGGTTGTGCTGGTAGTGCGGCGGCGAGGCCGGGCAGGCGAGGTTGTAGATCTGATCGACTTCGAACTTGAACGGCTCGGTCACATCATGGCGGACCAGTTCGAAGTAGGGATTTCCTAACAGGTGGGCGACGTTGCATTTCCTGCCGGTGAAAAAATTGTCCAGGCAGACCACCTCGTGGCCTTCATTGAGCAGTCGTTCGGAAAGGTGGGAACCCAGAAAGCCCGCCCCGCCGGTGATTAGGATGCGCATGCAGGGAAACCCAGCGGGAAAAGTCGCCGCTGGCAAGACGGTAGCGTGGATTTCCGTGTTGATGTTCATTTTTATTTGAACAATCCGTCTGTTTGTTTAGCCTGTGCCCCTATGGACGCCGCGCCGGACAGTTCAATCGACGGACTCGCCCCCCTGGAGCGCCAGGTAGTGGACTTCTTCGTGGACGGGGTGCGGGTGCTCGGGCTGCCTCGCTCGATTGGCGAAATTTACGGCCTGCTTTTCATTTCGCGCAGCCCGTTGGCACTCGACGACTTGGTCCAACGCCTTGGAATCAGCAAAGGATCTGCCAGCCAGGGGCTGCGGATGCTCAAAAGTCTCGGCGCGGTGCGCGAGGCCAGCGGCAACGGCAATGGAGAACGCCGCACCTACTACGAACCAGCCGTCGAACTCAAGCGGTTGGTTGGTGGTTTCATCCGCGAGCAGATCCGCCCGCACCTCGAAAGCGGCCAGAGCAAGATCCACCGCCTCGCTGAGAGTGCCCGCGCCGAGGACGATCCCGAGCAAAGGAAATTTCTCGAAGAGCGGATGGAACGTCTCGAACAATGGATGCGCAGCGGCGGACGCGTGCTGCCGATTCTCCAGAAACTCCTCGGCCAATGAGCACTCCCCACCATCCCGATGATCCCGGCTGGTTCTGCGTGCGCACGCAGACCAAGCGCGAGCACATCGCCGCCGGACACCTCCGAGAGCTCGAAGCGGTGGAAGTTTTCTGCCCGCGGCTGCGCTACCGCAAGGCCACCCGCCGCGGCAAGATCTGGTGGGTCGAGCCGCTTTTTCCCGGCTACCTGCTCGCCAAGTTCAACCTCGCCGAAATGGAGCGCGCCGTCACTTTCTGCCAAGGCGTGCGCGGGCTGGTGCGCTTCGGTTCGGAAATCCCGCCCGTGCCCGAATCCTTTGTCGAATCATTGCGCAAGGAAGTCCGCAACCGCTCCGTCGAGGACGAGGAAACCTTATCGGTCTCTCCAGTCATCGAGATCGGTGACGAAGTGGAAATCGCCCACGGCCCACTCCAAGGCATGCGCGGCACCATAGTTTCCGTCGCCCCAGCCGCAGAACGCGTGAAAATCCTGCTGGAATTCCTCGGCCAGGAGCATGCTGTGGATGTGGACCTGTTTTCACTGCTCCTGCCCCGCCGCCCGCTTCCATGAACCTTTCCCGGAATACCACACCTGATCACTTAGCTCGCCGACTCCAGGTTTTAACTAAAACCTCCGCTCATCCGAATCCGCCCTTCTGAGGGCGGCAAACCAGCACCCCGAAGCATCCGCCCGCCTTGGTTTCTTTCCAGTATGGAAAGATCGACCACGGGCGGCAGCGTTCCCCGAAGTAAAAGCTGGGACGAGAGCCTTCGGGTCGTGTATTGGCTTTTCTCCATCTACCTATGAAACGTCTCTTCATCTCCGGCCACCGCGGCATGGTCGGCTCCGCCCTCGTCCGCGAAGCTGACAGGCTCGGCGACTTCGACCTGATCACCGCCAGCCGCTCCGAACTCGACCTCTGCGACCAGTGCGCGGTATTTGATTATCTATCATCCAACAAACCGGAAGCCGTGATCATCGCCGCGGCCAAGGTCGGCGGCATCCACGCCAACTCGACCTACCCCGCCGATTTTATTTACGAAAACCTCACCATCGCCGCAAACCTGGTAGAAGGCAGCCGCCGCGCCGGTGTGAAACGCGTCTTGTTTCTCGGCTCATCCTGCATCTATCCGAAACTCGCGCCGCAGCCGATGCCGGAAGACTGCCTGCTCGGCTCGCAGCTCGAACCGACCAACGAGGCCTACGCCATCGCCAAAATCGCCGGCTTGAAACTCTGCCAGCATTACCGCGCCCAGCACGGGCTGCTGTATCACAGCGCCATGCCCACCAACCTGTATGGCCCCGGCGATAACTATCACCCGGAAAACTCCCACGTCATCCCCGCGCTGATCCGCCGTTTTCATGAAGCGAAGGAACGCGGCGACGCCTCCGTCACCATCTGGGGCACCGGCACACCGCGCCGCGAGTTCCTCCATGTGGACGACCTCGCCGCCGCCTGCTTCCACCTGATGACCCTCGACAACCCGCCCGACTGGGTGAACGTCGGCACCGGCGAGGATCTTACGATCCTCGAACTCGCACAACTTGTCGCGGCGACCACCGGCTTCGCGGGAGATATTCTAACAGACCCGTCCAAGCCCGACGGCACGCCGCGCAAGCTGCTTGATATTTCCAAGATCGCGGCCACGGGCTGGGCTCCCGCCATTCCGTTCGAGGACGGCCTCGCCGCCGCCTATCAGGATTTCAAGAAGTCGCTCGCCGCGGGCGGGGCGAGGCTTTGAAGAGATCGCAGATTGTGGATAGTGGATCACAGACATCCGCTCGTCACTATCTACGATCCACTATCCATCACATCTTATGAAAAAAGCACTCATCACCGGCATCACCGGACAAGACGGCTCCTACCTTGCCGAGTTCCTGTTGGGAAAAGGCTACGAGGTCCACGGCATCAAGCGCCGGGCCTCGCTCTTCAACACCCAGCGCGTGGACCATATCTACGAGGACCCGCATGTCGAGAACTCGCGCTTCCGCCTCCACTACGGCGACCTAACCGACAGTTCCAACCTGACCCGCATCCTCAGCGAGGTGCGGCCGGATGAAGTCTATAACCTCGGCGCGCAGTCGCACGTGGCTGTCTCCTTCGAGGCACCGGAATACACCGCCGATGTCGATGCGCTCGGCGCGCTGCGTCTGCTGGAGGCGATTCGTTTCCTCGGACTGGAGAAAACAACCCGTTACTATCAGGCTTCCACTTCCGAGTTGTATGGTTTGGTGCGGGAAATCCCGCAGACCGAGAAGACGCCCTTCCACCCGCGCTCGCCCTACGGAGTCGCCAAGATGTATGCCTATTGGATCACGGTGAACTACCGCGAGGCCTATGGCATGTATGCCTGCAACGGCATCCTCTTCAACCACGAGTCGCCGCGCCGCGGCGAGACCTTCGTCACCCGCAAGATCACCCGCGGAATCGCCAACATCGCCCAAGGCCTCGAATCCTGCCTCTTCCTCGGCAACATCGACTCTCTGCGCGACTGGGGCCACGCCAAGGACTACGTCCGCATGCAGTGGATGATGCTCCAGCAGGAAACGGCCGACGATTTCGTCATCGCCACCGGCAAGCAGATCTCTGTCAGGGAATTCATCCGCATGTCAGCCGCCGAAGCCGGCATCACGCTGGAGTTCCACGGCGAGGGCGTCGATGAAACCGCCACCGTCCGCTCCGTTGATCCCACCATCGCCCCGGCGGTTAAAACCGGCGATGTGATCGTGCGCGTTGATCCCCGCTATTTCCGCCCGGCGGAGGTCGAGACCCTGCTCGGAGATCCCTCCAAGGCGATGGAGAAACTCGGCTGGAAACCCGAAATCACCGTCGAGGAAATGTGCGCGGAAATGGTCGCCTCAGACCTTGAGGAAGCCAAGCGCCACGCCCTTCTCAAGGCCCACGGCCACCATGTGTCCGTGTCCAAGGAGTGAGTCGATCAGACAGAATCTTCTGGACAGGAAACCTGTCCGTGTTTTCATCACTCCATGCCCACGATTTCCTACACCGAAGCCCGCGACCGTCTGGCGGGCATCTGGGACCAGGCGGTCGCCAGTCGTGAACCGGTCACCATCGACCGCCGCGGCCACGAGTCGATGATCTTGGTTCCCGCCGGCGAATGGGAGGGCTTGGTGGAAACCGCCCACCTGCTCCGTTCGCCCGCCAATGCCCGCAGGCTACTGGCGGCGCTCCACCGTCTCGAACAAGGCGAGGGCCTGCAGCTCACTGTGGACGCCCTGGCGGCAAAGACCGGTGCCCAATGAATCCCGCAGACCGCAGCCTTGTCTTTGACCGCGACTTCCTCGAGGATTTGACTCATTGGGTCGCCACTGATCGCAAGACGGCACTGCGGATTCTGGAACTGGTCGAGGCGATCCGGCGCGATCCATTCGCTGGAATCGGCAAACCCGAACCGCTGCGTCATCTTGGACCGGGGATTTGGTCACGCCGCATTACCCAGGAACACCGCCTCGTCTATCGCGTGAAGGACGACCGCATCCTCTTCGCCCAAGCCCGCTATCATTATTGAAATGCCCAATTTCAAATCTCACATTTCAAATCTCACATTTCCTGTCTTATGAAAAAAGTATTCGTCTCCGGTTGTTATGACATCCTCCATGCCGGCCATCTCCAGTTCTTTGAGGAGGCCCGCGCGCTTGGCGACTACCTGATCGTTTCCTTCGCCTCCGCCGAGGTGCTGTGGCACCACAAGCGCCGCAAACCTTCAATACCCGACGAGCACAAGCAGGCGCTATTGCTGGGACTGCGCATGATCGACGAGGTGATCATCACCCACGGCCACAAGGAAGGACTCGACTTCGAAGATGACTTCCTGCGCATCCAGCCCGATTTCCTGATCGTCACCGAGGACGACAAATACGGTCAGGCCAAACACGAACTCTGTGCCAAGGTCGGCGCAAGATATACCATCCTCCCCAAAACTCCGCCGAAGTTCGCACCGGTCTCCACTTCTTCGATCGTGCGCTGGGTGCAGGCCCCCACCGAGGCACCGCTGCGGGTGGACTTCGCCGGTGGCTGGCTAGATGTTCCGCGCTTCGCCCGCCCCGGTGAATATATCGTCAACTGCGCCGTCTCGCCGCTCGTTTCACTGCGCGAGTGGCCATATGAAAAACAAGCAGGCCTCGGCGGCAGCGGCGCATGGGCCTTGCTCAACGGCCGCGACGGCGTGGATTCGGAAATCGACCTCGGCGTCGGCTGGCAGGACCCCGCTGTGATCCGCGAAACCGGCCTCTGCGTTTGGCGCTCCGGCCCGAAACCGGTGCTCGATTTCAAACACAACGGCGATTTTCTAACAGGCCGAATGGCGATCTACTGGACTGGCACCAGCCACGACACACCCGGTGTGGCCGGTCACCCGCGCGACTACGACCGCATCGCGCAAAGCTCGCGCATCGCCCGCGACGGAGTGTTGCATGCCGACATCCACAAGCTCGCCGAAGGCATCACTCTCTATCACGCCACCCAGCTCGACGAAGGCATGGAGCCGCTGACCGAAATCGAAGGCTCCATCGCCCGCAAATACTGCGGCGGCGGCTACGGCGGCTACGCGCTCTATCTCTTCACCGAACCCGCCGCCCGCGACACCGCCGTCACCAACACGCCGGAGCTCCGTGCCGTCGAGCCCTTCTGCCGGGTATGAGGTGGCGCTACCGTCATTGACGGCCACTTACTCGGGAGCGAGGTAGGGCGCTACCGCCGGGAGCGCCAGCGAATGAGAAGAGAATGCAAAGCCCTTGGAAAGCCGGAATGTCGAAAATGGACCACTCATTCGCCATCCATTCACCGGTTCCCCCGACGGTGGAAACCTACCTTTCTACGCTCGCTCAGCAGGAACACCCACCCAGCATGATCACCCTCCCCGTCATCGGCCTGCCCATCGCCGCCACCGACTATGCGGGCGCGGTGAAATGGGTTCTCACACATGCTGCGAAGGCGGGCCGAGCCTTCGCGGTCGAAGCCGCCAACACCCACGTCGCCGCGCTCGCCCGCAGCGATGCCTCATTCGGCGGGAGCATGCGCCGTTTCGACCTGATCGTCCCCGACGGCATGCCTTTGGTATGGGCGCTCAACCGGCAGCTGCCTCCGGATCAAAAACTCACCGACCGCGTCTATGGCCCAACCCTGATGTTGGAAACGCTCAAGGCCACCGAGAACCAGCCGAAGTTCCGCCATTTCCTGTTAGGTGGCAGGCAGTCCACGCTCGACAAGCTCCACGATGTCTTCGCCGATCGTTTTCCCGGAGCCGCGATCGCCGGCATGCACTCGCCTCCCTTCGGCGAGTGGCAGCCTGATGAATTCGACCGCGTCTGCGACATGATCCGCGGCTCTGGCGCCAATCTCATCTGGGTCGGCCTCGGCTGCCCGAAACAGGAACACTGGATCGCCCGCCACAAGGACCAGCTCCCCCCCGGCGTCTATTTCGGCATCGGCGCAGCCTTTGCCTTCCACGCCGGAGAGGTGAAACAATCGCCGCCCCTGCTGCAGAAAATCGGCCTCGAATGGGCCTACCGCCTCGCCATGGAACCGCGCCGCTTGTTCAAACGCTATTTCACTTACAACACGCTTTTTCTTTATCTTCTGCTTCGTGACCGCATGCGGAACTGAGGCGGACCCGCGAGTCTCACCTTGCGCATCCTCCGCTGATAACTAACCTCAACACCTATGAACATCCAATCCATCTGCTGCCTCGGCGCCGGCTACGTCGGCGGCCCCACCATGGCGATGATCGCCGCCAAGTGCCCCGACATCAGCGTCACCGTCTGCGACATGAACCAACAGCGCATCGACGCCTGGAACTCCGATGATCTGCCTGTCTATGAACCTGGCCTCGACGCCGTGGTCGCCTCCGCCCGCGGTCGCAACCTGCATTTCACTACCGATATCCGCAACGCCATCGCTGCTGCGGACTTGATCTTCGTTTCGGTCGGCACGCCAACCAAGTCCTACGGCATCGGCGCCGGACGCGCCGCCGACCTGCGTTATGTCGAGGGTGCCGCCCGCCTGATTGCAGAGGTTTCCCACGGCCACAAGATCATCGTCGAGAAAAGCACCATTCCGGTCAAAACCGCCAGCGCCATCAAGACGATCATCTCCGCCAATTCCACCAGCGGTGCCACCTTCGAGGTGCTCTCCAATCCTGAGTTCCTCGCCGAGGGCACCGCCGTGGCCGACCTCGAAAACCCGGACCGCATCCTAATCGGCGGCGAGACCACCGATTCCGGAAACGCCGCTGTCGAAGCGCTGGCCTCGATCTATGCCCGCTGGATTCCGCGCGAGCGCATCATCACCACCAACTTGTGGTCCTCCGAACTTTCCAAACTCGTTGCCAACGCCTTCCTCGCCCAGCGCATCTCATCGATCAACTCGATCTCCGCCCTCTGCGAAGCCACCGGCGCAGACGTCGATGAGGTCGCGCGCGCCATCGGCTCGGACTCGCGCATCGGCCCCAAGTTCCTCAAAGCCTCGGTCGGATTCGGCGGGTCCTGTTTCCAAAAAGACATCCTCAATCTGGTCTATCTCTGCGAATCCTTCGGCCTGCCGGAGGTCGCCGACTACTGGCGGCAGGTCGTCCAGCTCAACGACTGGCAGAAATCCCGCTTTGTCGAAAAAATCGTCCGCACACTCTTCAATACGGTCAACGGCAAGCGCATCGCCATCCTCGGTTTCGCCTTCAAGAAAGATACCAACGACACCCGCGAGTCGCCCGCCATCCAGGTCTGCGCCGACCTGCTGCGAGAACACGCCCACGTCGCCCTTTACGACCCGCGCGTGGAACCTGAAATCATCCTCAAGGAACTAGCCGACGCAAAAGTCCCCGCCAGCCTGATCGCATCCAACTTGGAGATCCACACCGATCCCTACGCCGCCCTCAAGCATGCCCACGCGCTGGCCACCCTCACCGAGTGGGACGAGTTCCGCGATCTCGACTTCGCCCGCATCCACGACCTCATGCTCAAGCCCGCCTTCGTCTTCGACGGTCGCGCCATCCTGCCCACCTCCGCCCTGAAATCCCTCGGCTTCGAGACCTTCACCATCGGCAAGGGTCAATAACTACGAAGTTTTCCACAGCCGCTTGCTGGAACAAATGCATTTCCAGCGTCTTTTCTTGCGTCTTGCGTCTTGAAGTCTTGAGTCTCTTTCCCATGCACATCCACCCCGAGTTTCACCGTTTTCTTTCCCGCTCCGACAAGGAACAACTCCTCGGCCAGCGTGGCATCGTCGTCTGGCTCTGCGGCCTCTCCGGCTCCGGCAAGTCCACCATCGCCAACGCCGCCGAACGCGTCCTCCACCAGCAAGGCCGATTCACTGTCATTCTCGACGGCGACAACGTCCGCAGCGGTCTCAACTCCAACCTCGGCTTCACCGACCAGGACCGCCTCGAAAACATCCGCCGCATCGCAGAGGTCGCCAAAATTTTCGTTTCCCAAGGCGTGATCACCTTCGTCTCCGCCATCACCCCGCGTGGTGAACTGCGCGATCTCGCCCGCGGCCTGCTCGGCGAGGACCTCTTCGAAGTTTATGTGAAAGCCTCCTACGAGGCCTGCGAGAAACGCGACGTCAAAGGCCTCTACGCCAAGGCCGCGCGCGGCGAAATCCAGCACTTCACCGGCAAGGACGGCTCCTTCGAACCGCCCCACAGCGCCGACCTGATCCTCGACACCGAATCCACCACCATCGAGGATGCCGCCTTCGAAATCCTCGAAGCCATCCGTGAGCGCATCGGCCAAGGATAGCGCGTCTTGCACGGATTCGCGGATTCAGGTGGTGTGCCGTCAAAATCGATTTTCACGGCTGCATCGAGCGGCTTCGCTCTGGCCGACGGCACCTCGCTTGCGCTGCGCTTGGGCCACCGTGTTTCGGTGGATTTGGATTTCTTCACCGGCGGTGATTTCGATCCGGAAAAACTGGCGATTTCCCTCGCTACGAGCCACGAATCCATACCTTGAAATGAGGGCCCACGTCTCAGCACGATCCATCTGCCGCTTTAATGCCATTCCACCCATCTTGTTTTTCAATTTGAAATCCGAAATCATTGTGAGCCCATGAAAACCATCACAGTCCGCGAAATGAAAGCCCATTGGTCGGCGGTGGAGGCCCAGGTTCGCGATGGTGAGACCTTCGAGGTCGTCAATCGTGGCAAACCCACCGTTAGGATCGTCGCCGCCGCTCCACTCCGCGTTCTTGTCTGGGACGATCACCTCGCCACAGCCATTTCCGCCGCCGGTCGCTCTGCGGAGGAAACCGTGGCCGCCGACCGGGAGGGGCGCTGGTAACCATGTTTCCCATGTCGCGTGCGCCTTGGAAATCGGTGCCAGCGAATTCCTCAGCTTTGACCAACGGCAGAACGCACTTGCCACCCACGCCGGGTTGAAACTTGCCCCGCTTCCCTGAACCCGCATTGCGGCAGTCGCTTCAAGCTACAGGACTGCCTGGTTTCCGGCATCGCTTTTTAATTACATTATCAAACTGCCCATCTTTGTAATTATTTCTTGCATCTCTTCATCGCCGCCCCTATCCCCGCCCCGCGCAGTCACAGACTGCCGCGCTACATCCGGTCCATGTGCAGAATGTAGCGGCGCTCTATGAGCGTCGTGCCAAAGAACAGCGCGTAGCCCTCTTCCACCACTCACTGATCACTTCTTTCACACCTCACACCGCTGGCGACAAGTGGGCGCGCCCGGCCCTACCGCTTCCAACTTCTCTCTTCTCACTCGGCACTTTTCTTCCTCTTCTCTTGCGTCTTGCGTCTTGAAGTCTTGCGTCTTCTCACCACCCCGTCATGCCCAACTACCACCTTAGCCACCTCGCCCAACTCGAAGCCGAAGCCATCTTCGTGCTACGCGAAACCGCCGCCCAGTTCCAGAATCCGGCCCTGTTGTTCTCCGGCGGCAAAGACTCGATCGTCATGGCCTGGCTCGCTAAAAAAGCCTTCTGGCCCGCCCGCATGCCCTTCCCGCTGGTCCACGTCGATACCGGCCACAATTTCACCGAAACCATGACCTACCGCGACGAGTTCGTGGACCTCATCCGCGCCAAGCTGGTCGTCGGATTGGTCCAGGAATCCATCGACAGCGGCCGCGTGGTCGAGGAAAAGGGCCCCAACGCCTCGCGCAACAAACTCCAGACCGTCACCCTGCTCGATACCATCGAGAAACACCAATACGACGCCTGCCTCGGCGGCGGCCGCCGCGATGAGGAAAAAGCCCGCGCCAAGGAGCGCTTCTTCTCGCATCGCGACGATTTCGGCCAGTGGGACCCCAAAAACCAGCGGCCCGAACTCTGGAACCTTTTCAACGGCCGCAAGCACCCCGGAGAGCACTTCCGCATCTTCCCGCTCTCAAACTTCACCGAGATGGACATCTGGATGTATATCCAACGCGAGGAAATCCCCCTCCCCTCTATCTACTTCGCCCACGAGCGTGAAATCTTCGAGCGCAACGGACAGCTTCTCGCCGTCACCGATTTTCTCAAACCCCAGGACCACGAAAAAGCCGAAAAACGCATCGTCCGCTTCCGCACCATCGGCGACGCCACCTGCACCGGCGCCGTCGAGTCCAACGCCTCCAACCTCGACGAGGTCATCGCCGAAGTCGCCGCCGCCCGCCAGACCGAACGCGGCACCCGCGCCGACGACAAGCGCTCCGAAACCGCCATGGAGGACAGGAAAAAAGAGGGTTATTTTTGAGTGTTGCCCAAAAATAACAGTTATTAGTGATTTGTGATTCGATATTAGGTTCTCTTCCCCAATCTCCAATTTCAAATTCAAAACACCCCTTAACCACCCATGCAGCCTCCCACCCAAGCCTCCATCTGGAAAGCGATGCCGCTGTCGGAGAAATACAATCTCCTCGCCGCCAGCATCCGCCAAGCACGGGAGCTCAAACGTATCGGCATCCGGATGCGCCGCCCGAATGCCTCACCGGAGGAAGTCGATAAAGAACTCGCCCGCATCTGGCTCCATGCAAGACCCTGATCTCATCCGCCTGTTCGTCGTCCCATTGGAAAACGCGGGCATCCGCTACATGATCACCGGTTCGATCGCCAGTTCGATCTATGGCGAACCACGCAATACTCTGGATATCGACCTCGTCGTGCTGCTCGGATCAAACCAGATCCCCCAACTGCCCGGACTCTTCCCCGAAGACGAATTCTACCTGCCACCCGCCGACGTGATCGCCATCGAGTCCCGCCGCGAAGCACACGGCCATTTCAATATCATCCACCACAACACAGGCCTCAAGGCGGACATCTATCTCTCCCGCAACCACCCATCATTGCCATGGGCTCTCCAAAAAATCCGCCGTGTAGAAACCCCTTCCACTCCAATCAATCTTGCCCCACCGGAATACGTGATCATCCACAAGCTTGAATTCTTCCGCGAAGGGGGCTCACAAAAACACCTCCGCGACATCGCAGGCATCATCGAACAACAGGACCTCGACCAAGAATTCCTGGACCGCTCCATAGACGCCCTCGGACTCCAACCCCAGTGGCAGGCAGCCAATGCCCTCACCTGGCGATAGTGGATCGTAGATAGAAGATCGTAGATTGTAGATAATTGATAGCGAAACACTCACCCACGATCCACGATCCACGATCCACAATCCACAATCCACAATCCACAATCTCTTCTCTTGTGTCTTGAAGTCTTGTGTCTCTCTTCCCCTTCACTGATAACCGATAACTGATAACAATGGACCTCCTCCGCTTCTCCACCGCCGGCTCCGTCGATGACGGCAAATCCACCCTCATCGGCCGTTTGTTATACGATTCCAAATCCATCTTCGAGGACCAACTCGAAGCCATGGAGGAATCTTCGCGCCGCCGCGGCGACGAAAACGTCAACCTCGCCCTTCTAACAGACGGCCTCAAGGCCGAGCGCGAACAGGGCATCACCATCGACGTCGCCTACCGCTACTTCGCCACGCCCAAACGCAAGTTCATCATTGCCGACACCCCCGGCCACATCCAATACACCCGCAACATGGTGACCGGCGCATCCACCGCCAACCTCGCCATCATCCTCATCGACGCACGCAAAGGCGTCATCGAGCAGACCAAGCGCCACAGCTTCATCGCCAACCTGCTGCGCATCCAGCACCTCGTCGTCGCCGTCAACAAGATGGACCTAGTCGATTACTCAGAGGAGGTTTACAACCAGATCGTCAGCGATTTCCGCGACTTCGCCTCGCGCCTCGACAACATCGTCGAGATCACCGACATCCCGATCTCCGCACTCAACGGCGACAATGTGGTCGAGAAATCCACCAACATGCCGTGGTATCAGGGCCCCACCTTCCTCTATCACCTCGAACACGTCTATGTCGGCGGCGAGGAAAACCACGTCGATGCCCGCTTCCCCGTCCAGTGGGTGATCCGCCCGATGTCCGACGAATGGCATGACTTCCGCGGCTACGCCGGACGCGTCGCCGGCGGCGTCTTCAAGCCCGGCGATGAAGTCACCGTGCTGCCCTCCGGTTTCAAATCGGTCATCACGGCCATCCACACCGCCGACGGCGAGATCGAGGAAGCCTTCGCCCCGCAATCCGTCTGCCTCACCCTCGCCGATGAGATCGACATCTCGCGCGGCGACACCCTGGTCAAGGCCAACAACCCGCCAGCGGTAAGCCAGGACATCGAGGCGATGATCTGCTGGTTCTCACCCAAGCCGATGGCCCACCGCGCCAAGCTCATCGTCCGCCACACCACTCAGGAAACCAAGGCCATCGTCCAGGAGGTCAAGTATCACGTGGACATCAACACGCTCCACAAGATCGAAGGCGTGGACAGTTTTGAGATGAACGACATCGGCCGCATCACCATGCGCACCGCCGTGCCGCTCATCCATGATGCCTACCGCCGCAACCGCAGCACTGGCTCCTTCGTCCTCATCGACCCCGGCACCAACGAAACCGTCGCTGCGGGAATGATCGTGTAGTGGTAAAAGCTGAAAGGCAGATGCCGCTTCCTCTGCTTGATTTTCGCGAAATCTCCCCCATACTAGCCGCATGTCAAAAGCAGCATTGCTTCAGGCCAAGGCGGCAAATCTACCGGAGCCCATCGCGTCAGAGGTTCTGGACTTCCTCGAATTTGTGACAACCCGCCGAGAATTCGAAAGCCGACGCACTACCGGGACCATCCAACAATTCAGAGGAGCATTCAAAGGGCGGCTCAGCTCATCGGAAGAGTTTGCGGCCAACAAAACCAATGAAATCCGCTTGGAAAAATGAGCCATGCGTCATTCTCGACGCATGTGCCCTGATTGCTTTTCTTAACGACGAACCGGGAGCGGATGTGGTGGCTTCGATATTTGAGACAGTCGCATCAGTTGAAATCTCGGCGATCAATCTGCTTGAAATCGCATACGACGCGGTGCGCCGCACCGGTGACACCCAGACCGCTTATGATGTTCTTAATGCTGTCAACCAGCTTCCGCTGAAAATCCATTGGAGCATCAACGATGAGGTTTTTCTACAAGCCGCCGGTTTCAAAGCCGGTTACCGAATCTCTATTGCCGACGCCATCGCATTGGCAAGCGCCGCAGCGCGTGGCGCACCATTGGCAACGAGCGATCACCATGAGTTCGATCCGCTGGAGAAACAAGCGGCGGCGCGATTCATTTGGATCCGCTGAAGCCCTGCCGCTCATCCATGATGCCTACCGACGCAACCGCAGCACCGGCTCCTTCGTCCTCATCGACCCCGGCACCAACGAAACCGTCGCCGCTGGGATGATCGTTTGAGCCATAACCATGCAGTAGGATAGCAAACCGTGGCGCGGGCGTCTCGCCCGCCGCCATATCAAGCCAGCGGCTGCACGCCAAAAAATCCACAGCAATGGGTATGTAAGGCATCTTCTGGCAAGTAGCAGGGATTTTCAGAAAGGCGGCGGGCGAGACTCCCGCGCCACTATGGTCCGCTGCATGGCTACCGCTAATGGTAGATGCTGAAATGCTGAAATGCTGAGATAATATCCCCTGGTCCGCGCAATAGCTCTCTTCTTCTTATCCCAGCTTCTCAGCTTCTCAGCTTCTACCCCGCAACCTCTGCCGCAGGATCTGCACCACCACCACGCCCACCACGATCAGCCCGACTCCGGCGATCGCCGGCGCGAAGTTTCCACCGGCCACACCCGCGCCACTGAGCACGATGCCACAGGCAATCAAGCCGCTGCAGGCCATGGAGACCGGAAGGTAGAGCCCGAAAGGCACGCGAAAGAATCCCAGTAGATAATTCTGAAAAAATAGTGGCACGCCCGGAGTGAGGCGCACAACCAGCAACAGCCGCAAATGGTTGCCGCCGGGTGATTCCGGCACTCGCCACGTGCCCGCCGCCAGCAGCTTCTCCACCAATCCCCTGCCCGGCCGCGCCGCCAGCCAATACGTCCAGCTCATGTTGAGCGCCAGCGCCACCAGACAAATCGCACACGCTGCCACCGGCCGATCGCGCCAAACCGTGCCGGCCAGAATCAGCAGCGCACTGGTCGGCACCGGCAGGCCTGGCAGGATCACCAAGCCCGCAAACAACCACCACGGACGCTCCCGCAAAAAAGCCTCCGCTCGCAACCAGTTCGCTTTAAGCATCGCCAGGTCCACCCCCATCCGCCACGCCCACAGCAGCGCCGCTAATCCAAGCACCAGCCCCACTCCCGCCACTCGGTGAAAACGCCGATCCCGCAAAATTTTCTTCAATCGATCCATCCGCGCGGAGACTGATCCTCCATTTCCCCTTCCGCAATCCTGCATTCCGCCGCCCTCCGGCCTCCGATTTACCCCACTTCCGCTTTATTCATTTTTTCTTGAACAAACCAGCCGCCAAGCCACCTTCCACCCCATGCAATCCTCGCGGGTTGCTGCTCATCCACGCTTGATTCCCTAGCAGTTCTGTCTCTCCCAAGACCGTAACCACGGGCGGCAGCGTGCCCGCACAGGCCCTCGGCTCACTCAGCACCTATCTCCCATGCGCGTCCTCATCACAGGCGGAGCCGGATTCATCGGCAGTCATCTTGTCGAATCTTTCCAAAGCCGGGCGGAAATTGTCGTTCTGGACAATCTGCGCAGCGGCTACCGTCGCAACCTCGACGGTCTCGCCCACACCTTCATCGAAGGCAGCGTCACAGATCCGGCCGCAGTTGCGCAAGCCATGCAGGGGGTGGACATGGTATTCCATCTCGCGGCGATGATTTCCGTGCCTGAATCCATGGACCACCCACGCGAATGCGTGGACATCAACGTCACCGGACTGCTCCACGTTTTGGAAGCCGCCGCCAAGGCGGGTGTCAAAAAACTTGTGCTCGCCAGCTCTGCCGCTGTCTATGGCGACAATCCAACGGTCCCGAAAACCGAGGATATGTTACCAGAACCCAAGAGCCCCTACGCCATCACCAAGCTCGACGGCGAATACTACCTTGAAATGTTCCACCGCGAGGGTCGGCTGCAAACCGCCTCGCTGCGCTTCTTCAACGTCTTTGGTCCGCGTCAGGACCCCGCAAGCGCCTATGCCGCCGCAGTGCCCATCTTTATCCGCAAAGCACTCGCCGGAGAGGACATCGTCATCTTCGGCGATGGCGGCCAGACGCGTGATTTTATCCACGTGCGCGACATCATCGCCGCGCTGGTCCATGCCGCCACACAACCGGCATTCTCAGGCAGCCACAATGTCGGCTACGGCCGCAGCATGACAGTGCTGGATCTCGCACAACTCATCATTCGCCTCGCAGGTTCCAAGTCGCGCATCATCCACCAGCCCGAGCGCCCCGGCGATGTCCGCCATTCACGCGCTGCTATCGACAAACTCCTCGCCACCGGCTTCCACCACGTCAGCTCGCTGGAACAAGGACTGGTGGAAACGTTGGCGTCGTTTCGTGGATGATGGGTGATCCGAATGGAGGAGACGCCCACCAGTGCTGCATCAGATAGGGCGCCACGAGGTAGGGTTCCACCGCCGGGGGAACCGGCCAAAGGAACGAGAAAGAGCTGCCTAAACGTGGATATTCCAACTCTCCTTGGACTTCCCCTTTCCCATCTCTTTGTCCGGCGGCCCCGGCGGTGCCGCCCTACCTTCCCTTTCTCCTCTCATTGTCATGCGGTCTCGGCGAGACCGCGCTACCCTCAGCGTCTTCTCACTCGGCACTTCTTCCCATGCATATCCTTCTGGCGATTCCGTGCTACAACGAGGCCGGACGCTTGCCCGCCTACCTCCCTGCACTGCTGGAGCAGATCGAGATCAGCGGCCTGCCTGTCACGGTGGAAGTCGTCGATGATGGTTCGCAGGAATCCGAACGTGCCGGCACGGAACGCTTGATCACCGACCTGCAGGCCAGCTACCCGTTCCTACTGCCACTGCGCGCACTGCCCCACAACCTCGGCAAGGGAGCCGCAGTCCGCGCCGCCTGGGACGCCGCGGTGGAAACCCATAACTTTCTAGCCTTCGTCGATGCCGACGGCTCGCTGTCACCTGCCGAGACCTGCCGTTTTCTCGCTCACTGCCTGCGGCAAACCAGCCCCCACACCTGCTTTGCCAGCCGCATCCAAATGCTGGGCCGCAACGTAAAGCGGCACCTCTACCGCCACTACACCGGACGAATCTTCGCCACCATGGTCGGCACACTCATCGACAGTCATGTCTATGATTCCCAGTGCGGCCTGAAAGCGCTTCCAAGCGCCCACTACCGGATGATCCGTCCACGGCTGCGGGAAAACCGCTTCGTCTTCGACGTCGAACTCCTCGCCGCCCTGCGGCACGCCGGTCTCCCAGTCATCGAATTCCCAGTCGATTGGACGGACGTCCCGGGCTCCAAGATCCACCCCATCCTCGACACCTTCGGCATGGCCTGCGGCCTATTCCGTATCCGCAGCCAACGGCGCGGCTGGGTCGTTTGATGCTGTCGGGATGTTTGATCCTTGAAATGAAAATGTTCCAGATTTCCCTGGAATTCCCCTTGCCTCCTCATTCTCCGCCGCCCTACCTGGCTTTTCTTCCGTCCTCTTCGCTTGCATCGTTCCACTCATCAGTGATCACGCAGCACTTCCAAATGGCAGCATTTACCTCTCAATGACCTTCGACTCCTCAAAACTCAAATTCATCGTCATCGCAGTGCTTGCGCTGTTTGTGGCGCTCTACCTCGGCATCACCTCCGCCACCGCCCAGGTAGAAACCATCGCTTGGGTGGTTGGCGCGCTGACGATGGTGCCTTGTCTGCTCCTCGGTAAAAGAGTCTGGCTGCTCATACCCTTCCTGGGTTCGCTTCATTTGACGCTGATGATCCAGGGGCGACCCGATACTATGCTGGTGGCACAATGCTTGGTCATCGGTTTCTCTACTCTCATGTTTCTGGCCCGCAAGCTGCCATTCCGTGTCCAGTTTTCCGAAGTTGAATGGTGGATCCTGTTGCTCTTCCTCTGCGTTCTTCAGGTATATCTTCGAAATCCCGTCGGACTCAATATGTTCGGTGGCAGCCAGGTTGGAGGACGGCCCTACTTGTTATTCGTGTTGGCGCTGTTCACCGCCCTGATTCTTTGCGGACTTCGGGTTCCCGCCATTCAACTCAAGACCGCTCTTAAATTGTCAATACTGGGTGGGGTTCTCAATTTTACGATTGGCTTCCTCGGTTGGCTCTGGGCTCCTTTCGGCTACTGGTTCGGCATGGCTGGCACCGTGGCCAACGCTCCGGAAATCCAGCAGGAGGCGTTGGATACGGAACGAACCACCCGGATCGAGTTTGTCCGGCGTCTCGCACATACGCTTGCGTTGGCGGTATCGAGTTTCAGAAACCCCCTGACTGCCATTTTCAGTGTTCGCTGGGCACCACTAGTGCTATTGTCTCTCGCTCTTGCCGCAGCCAGTGGTTTTCGTAATGTCGTCGGTGCCATCGGCCTCACCTATCTGGTAGGAATTTTTTACCGTGGTGGAATCGTCGCTCTGATCGCATCCTCGCTTGCCGCCGGCATTGCCGTGGCACTTCTAGCCCTGGTCAATTTGGCCACCCCCCTACCTCCCAACATCCAGCGCTCTCTGTCTTTCCTTCCCGGCACTTGGGAAGAACGTTACATCCTAGATAGCAAGAGTTCCACCGATTGGCGTGTGGAGATGTGGAAGGAAGTCCTGTTCACCGAGAGATGGATTGAAAACAAGGTGTTTGGTGACGGCTTGGGTTTCTCCGCAAGGGAACTTGCCTTGCAGGGCCAGTTGAGGGAAACAAAGCGCACTACCGGACTGGGAATGTCCGGATTCGATGTCGCCCGCGAATACGTGCTCATCAATGGCGACTACCACAGCGGCCCCGTCAGCGCGGTTCGAACCATCGGCTATGTCGGACTTACAGTCATGTTTCTGATGCAGCTGCGTATGATGGTTCTTGCCCACCGCCAGATTCAACGCTGCCGTGGCACCGAATGGTTTCCCGTCGCTCTGTTCTTCGGCATTCCCATCATCTGGTATCCATTCTTTTTCACCTTTATTTTCGGAGGGTTTGGTGTGGACGGAATTACAATCCTCATGAACGCAGGGATTTTGCGCCTGCTGGAAAACAATCTGCCCCTGCCCGCCTATGCCCGGGCGAGAACGACGGTTGCTTTTCCATCCGCACCCTGAAACCGGGCACTTCCCACGGGGGATAGGGACCCGGTGTTGCGGAAACGCTATGCGGTCGCTGTCTCGGTAGGACGTTAACGATACCAGAGAAAGAATCGGAGCTAAACCACCGCCCTTTCGCTCTGACCTAAACACCGAGCCTGCGGCAACCGAAATACCGAAAAAAAGTGACTCCCTACTCCACCAAGAAAATCTATGTGCACGGTCTGGTCGGGAGTTTGCTCAATCTGGTGGTGGTTGCGGTTTACGCCCTGCTGGTCATCCGCTTGTCGCTGCACTATCTGGGAAAGCAGGAATTCGGGTTGATCAGTTTGGTCACCCAGGTTTCCACCTACATCGCCGTTATCGATCTGGGCCTGTTCACGGCGTTCTCGAGAATCTTGATCGACTACACCACCGGAAGCCGGGAGCGCTACGCCAACGCACTCAAGACCGCATCACGCGTATTTCATATCCTGGGTTTGAGCGGCTTGTTTATCTCCTGCCTTGTCGCATTCGCGGGGCCGGTTTTCCTCTCTATCCCGAGCGCCCTACACCAGGAGTTCAAGGTTCTGATGTGCGCTCAGGGCGTCGTCCTGTATCTATCTTTCGCGCTCAAACCCATCACGGCTCCGCTCGTAGCGAACGGAAAACATCATTACGTCCTGTGGCTATCCTCCGGTTTGGTGTTTGTCAATGCCTTCGTTTTCTGGGTCGCCATACGCGGGGGTGTCGGTATCTACAGCTTCTTGCTTGCAGGCTCCGTGGCAATTCTGGTCAATGTGGCTTGTTTATGGAAATTGGCTCGTCCCTACCTCAATACCGGTCCAGCCCGCGGACATTTTGATCGCACGATATTCAAAGAGGTTGCGGCATTTGCGCGGGACACCATGATCTGGCAGATAGGTGGCCAAACGCTTATTTCCCTGCCTATTATTCTTGCGACTGCCTGGTTCGCTCTCAGTGCCACCGCGGATATTTCCGGCGGCATGAAACTGATCATGCTGATGATATCCGTCTGCACCCGCTTCGGCGACATGGCTGTCACGCCCTTGTCGATTGAATTTGCAAACGGAAACGAGATCGGCGCGGCCAGCAAGATGACCCGCATTGCCAGCCTGTCCGGCACCGTAAGCGCCTGTGCCGCAATTTTGATCATATGCGTCAATCCTTCCTTCATCCACTGGTGGATGCTCGACAAAATATCCTGGGCTTGGCACGAAAATCTCATGGGTGCCCTCTGGGTCAGCATACTTTCTGTCACTCAGTGCATGTATGGATACGCGATTGTGAGCCGACAGCTGAGCATCATACGCTGGGCTTTGCTCGCGGAGTGCCTGATCTTTGTCCTATTGGCTTACAGCCTACGGCCAATTGCTCATTCCGCCGCACTTCTTTGGGCCAAACCTGTCGCAACTCTCATTCTCACCGTGGCGGTCGGATGGCAGATCAGCAAACACACCCGGTTCGACGCGCTTAAGCTAGTTCCCATCTTTCTGCGCCAGTTTTTCGCGCTCGCAATTATGTTCCCGCTCTGTTTCTGGGCTCTGGATATTCTCCAACTCTTTAACCTTTCCCCATTCGGCTTGTTTCTCGCAGCATGTCTGCTGGGACTTGGAGCCGTGCTACTCGCAATACCCTTCCTCATCTCCCGCGAAACCAGGACAGATCTAGTGCGCATGATTTCTGGTTTTTTGCATCGCAATCGACCTGATAAGACAATCACTACCGAATAGACAGCACTAAATCAACCGAACCCGACAAAAAAGCAACAATCGTCAAGAAATCATGTACACCAATCCTACAGAAACCAAAAATGCCATGTTCGTCGATGAACATCTCAACATTATCACAGGACAAAGGGCAATTGAATTGATTCAGGAACGAGAAGCTCTCCCAATCGATTCTGAAAAAGGCATCATCAAGGTTGATCAAAAGCGCTGGCAGGAAGCCCAACGATACGAAAGAAGGACCTGGATGGAGGGTTTGGCAACCATGTCGGATCGGAATGAATATCATGACGAGAAATTAAACCGCTATGAGGCTCTGAAAGGGAAGTCGTTTGCGAGCGCAATCGAACTGGGGTGCGGCCCTTTTACGAACATGCGCAAAATCCTTACTCGCTGTTCAATTGGCGACATTCATCTTCTGGATCCTCTCGCAAACGACTATCTTGAGCATCCGTTTTGCCGCTATCGGGAAAAGAAACTGGGAGGCATCACGAAAACCTCGCTGATCCCATGGTCGGCAAGAAGCGGACTGAAACATCCGCTGCGGTTCTACAAACACAAGTGGAATGAATGGATGATAGGAGGATTATCCGGGCGGCCCGTCACTCTCCACGCTTCAAGCATCGAGGACTTCACGCCTCCACAAACCTATGACCTTTGCGTGATGATCAATGTCATCGAACATTGTTTGGACATCGAGAGAATCTTTTCAAAAGTTTTAGAAATGACGTCTACAGAAAGTTACTTTATCTTTGCCGACAAAATATACAATGCTAGGGAAGAGACAGAAAGCGCTACCTATCAATTTGACGCTGGTCATCCATTGCGCGTTGACTACTCAGTCATTCGCGAATTTCTGGAAACCCATTTCGATGCGATTTTGGACACCGCAGTCAGCGAAGGCGAGGGAACATCCGCACGCAAAGACTTTTACTACATCGGAAAACGAACCACCCGCCCCTCTTCAAGCAATCCGACACCTCCATTCGAATGATGCTCCCCACACAGCAGCACTTCTGCACATTCGCCGATTCTAGGATGAAGCGGAGCCTGAAAAGAATCCGGAGTCAGGCCGAAGCCATAGGCGTCTTCGACTCGATCCATGTGATGGATGAAAGCAACCTCGATCCCGAGTTTCGCTTACGATTCAAGAACCATCTGCGTCCAGACGTGCGGGGATACGGTTACTGGGTTTGGAAACCTCAAATCATCCGACAAGTGTTTAGATCCATGCGGGAGGGCGACATGCTGCTATACTGTGACGCCGGGTGCTGGATAAACCCGAGGGGAAAGCAACGTCTCATCCAATACTTCAAAATGTCCGATCGATTTGGTGCCCTGGCCTTCCAAGTCAAAAACACATTCGGAGATCCCCATCTCGATCGGTTTTCACTACCGGAGAGGAAGTGGACCAAGGGCGATCTCTTCGACTATTTCTCCTCTAGGGACAATCCCGATGTCACTGATTCAGAGCAAATTGGTGCCGGGGTCATTCTACTGAAAAAGTGTCCACGTTCGGAAGAATTACTGCGTCGATGGTTGGGTGCCTTCGAGGACAATTTCGCACTCGCAGATGACAGCCCTTCCCATTCGTCGAATCTCGAAGGGTTCATCGAGAGTCGCCACGATCAGAGCATCTTTGGGATTCTATGCAAATTGTATGGCATCCACACCTTGTCCGCCTTCGAATATTATTACCCTTCCGGAATTGATCATTCGAAACCGGATTGGAACAAGCTTGCGGAATATCCCGTATGGGCGAAACGGGACAAGGATCTCGGACTGTGGGGAACAATTATCGACAAACTCCGCCGCCTGCCCGCACGGCTGCGATAAGCAAGGCCTGAGCATAATCCACTCCGATTCCCTACCCGATGAACTGCCCTATTTGCCAGTCTGAAATGCGCCATGTCTTCGATGCACGGATTCTGGGCAGGCATCCGGCCCGCTACCACCGCTGCCCGTCCTGCGAACTGATCAAGCCTGAGAATCCCTGCTGGCTTGACGAGTCGTACTCAAACGCCATCGCGGAAACGGATGTGGGACTGGTGTCCCGGAACCTGCGCAACCGCGAACTGCTCGGCCCCATACTCACCCGGCTCCACCCTGCTTCCGGCAAAATCCTCGATGTCGGAGGCGGTTATGGTCTGTTGTGCCGCCTGATGCGCGACATGGGCTGGAATTGTTACACCACGGATGCGTATTGTGAGAATCTCTTTGCCGCCGCATACGAACCTGCCGGAGAATTCGAGTGCCCCACGCTGCTTGCGTTTGAGGTGTTCGAACACATCGAGGACCCGCTCTCGTTCGTAAAAGAAAAAATCCGCGACTACGGGGCGCGCACCTTTGTCTTCTCCACACTGACCCATTCGTGGGAGATACCGCCTCGTGATTGGTGGTATTATACGTTTGAGACCGGCCAGCACATCAGCCTGTACACACGGAGGACGCTATCACGGCTGGCCGATGAAATCGGCTGGCATTATCTACCGATCTCAAACGAAATGCATGTCTTCACCCAATTCCAACCGAACCATATCGACCGCCTTTTGCTCTGCCGCAAGCATCGCGTCCTGTCGCGCGCCTATAGGTCCTTTGCGAACTTCCGTCTTCGTTCGAAATCATTGATGATGGCGGATTATCGCGACACCAAGGAACGGGTCGTCCGCGCGCAATCACTTCGCTGATTCCCCTACATTGTCATGCGGATCGCCATCGACAGTAACATTTTCACCATGCAGAAGTTTGGTGGGGTTTCACGCTACCTTGTACGGTTGTCCGAAGCAATGTTGCGACTGGGAAACGAAGTGGAAATCCACGGCTGGCTTCACGCCAACCGTCACCTGAGGGATAGCCCGGCCGCTCTCACACGGATGCGCTACATCGATCACTTCCCGCGGTTTACGAGGCGTCTTGCCCACCACGCCGGGGACTTTTTGGCCAACAGGCGAATTGACCGGAGCCCTCCTGATCTGATCCACGAATCATTCTGTCACAACCGCCGGGTCGGTTCCGCCTCAACGCCACGGGTTTGCACGGTCCATGACATGATTCACGAGTTGTATCCCGAGTATTGGGGGCCGATGGATCGGACGCCGGAATACCGCAGAGCCAGCGTCACCCGCTGCCAGGCAGTGATCTGTGTCTCGGAAAGCACCAGGACGGACTTGCTTCGACTCATCGATTTGGAGCCATCGAAAGTTCATGTCATTCATCACGGCTTCGAGCATTTCGAGGATCTCACCGGCATGACCGTGGCAGACGAGGGAACTGTTGCCGCTGCGGCGGAAAAACCCTTCCTGCTCTATGTGGGTGCGAGACATGGTTACAAGAACTTCATGGGTTTTTTGCAGGGTGTCGCCAAGTCCGGTTTGAATCGTGATATCGCGATTCTCGCCTTTGGTGGCGGTCCCCTCACCTCGACGGAACAGGAACGTATTTCCGCGCTCGGTTTTGCTCCGGATCAAGTCAGGCAGCTTTCCGGCTCCGACTCCCTGCTTCGTGGTCTGTTCCTGAGGGCTGAAGCTTTTGTCTATCCATCCTTCTACGAAGGATTCGGCTTACCTCCGCTTGAGGCGATGGCGGCGGGATGCCCGGTGATTTCCAGCAACAGCAGTTCGATGCCCGAAGTCATCGGTGAGGCCGCTGAATTCTTTGATCCCGTGGATCAGGATTCAATTGCCTCCGCAATCCGAAACGTCCTCACGGATCCCGCTCGCCGCAGTCAATTGATCGCCGCAGGAAACCGCAGGCTTACAAACTTCTCATGGGACCTGTGTGCGAGCAAAACCCTTGAGGTTTACCAAAGCTTGATCTGATTGCGGATTTCTCGGAAGTCCTGCCATCCTGATTCCAATCCAATACCACAGATATACAATCATCATGCCCAAGCTACTTGTAACCGGCTCCTCCGGCCTGATCGGCTCCGAGGTCGTCATTCACTTTGCTCAAAACGGTTGGACCGTCCACGGAGTGGACAACAACCAACGCGCGGTTTTCTTCGGACCCCAGGGAGACACCCGCTGGAATCAACAACGGCTGAAGGATTGCCTTGGCGCTGCCTTCGCGCATCATGAGCTCGACATTCGCGATCGGGCGGGTGTCTTGAACTTGATCACGTCCGTCAGACCGGATGCCGTGGTGCACACCGCCGCACAGCCATCCCATGATCGTGCGGCGGCGATTCCCTTTGATGACTTTGATGTGAACGCCGTGGGCACACTGAACATGCTGGAGGCCTGCCGCCAGGCGTGCCCGGATGCCCCGTTTGTCCACCTGTCCACCAACAAGGTCTATGGCGACCGACCCAACACCATCGCTCTCAAGGAGCTCGAAACCCGTTGGGAATACGACGATCCGGCGTATGTGAACGGCATCGACGAGAACTTTTCCATCGACCAGTCCAAGCACAGCCTGTTCGGCGCGTCCAAGGTGGCCGGTGACGTGATGGTGCAGGAGTATGGCCGCTATTTCGGCATGCCGACCTGCTGCCTGCGCGGCGGATGCCTGACAGGCCCAAACCATGCCGGCGTCGAGTTGCACGGCTTCCTTAGCTATCTGATCCGCTGCAATTTGGAAGGCCGCGAATACAAGGTCTTCGGATACAAGGGAAAACAGGTGCGGGACAACATCCACTCACACGATGTCGCTTGTTTTATCGAGCATTTTATCACCAATCCGCGCGTGGCGGAGGTTTACAACATCGGCGGCGGTCGCGCCAACTCAGTCTCGATTCTGGAAGCATTCGCTCTGGTTGAAGGTTACACCGGACGAAAGCAAGTTTACTCCTACACGGATGAAAACCGAATCGGAGATCACATCTGTTACATCAGCAATCTGGCCAAAATGCGGGAGCACTATCCCGCTTGGGATATCACACTTTCGCTCGATGAAACGATCCGGCAGATTGTCGCAAGCCATCAATCGCGGATTTGATCCTCCATTTATATGAAGATCCTGATTACCGGAATCTGTGGTTTTGTCGGTTCCACCTTGGCGCGGGAACTTCGCCGCCACCGCGATGGTTTCGAAATTGTAGGCATTGACAATCTGTCACGCAATGGCAGCGGTGAAAACCTTACATCACTGCGTGAGGAAGGTTTCGATGTTCGCCAGGGCGATGTCCGCGCTGATGCCGACTTGCGGCAATTCGGACAGGTTAGCTGGCTGATTGATGCCGCTGCGAATCCCTCGGTTCTGGCAGGCGTGGATGGACAAACCGGCCCCGCCGTACTTCTGGACCACAATTTGGTCGGTACGATTCCCATGCTGGAAGCGTGTAGAGAATGGCAAATCCCGTTTACCTTGCTTTCAACCAGCCGGGTTTATTCGATCCCAGCCTTGCGTGACATCGACCTTGAAGTTTCCAACCATGCCTACGTCCCCAAGACCATCCAGCATGTGGGCACCGTCAGCCGGCGCGGCGTCACCGAGGCTTTTTCCACGGAACCTCCCGTTTCGCTTTATGGAGCATCCAAACGCTGTGCGGAACTCCTCGCTCTCGAATATGGAATCACCTTCGATTTCCCCATCTGGATCAACCGCTGCGGCGTGCTCGCAGGCGCTGGACAGTTCGGCAAACCGGATCAGGGAATTTTCTCATTCTGGATCCACTCGTGGCTGCGGAACAGGTCGCTGAAGTATCTGGGATTCGGCGGCCATGGCCATCAAGTGCGCGATTGCCTTCACCCGCGGGATCTGGTCCCTCTTCTTCTGAACCAGTTTGATGCCGGCAGCGGACACAACAAACCGAAAACCGTCAATGTATCCGGCGGCGCGGAAAGCGCCATGTCCCTTGCCCAGTTGAGTGCCTGGTGTGAAGACGCCATCGGGTCGCACGAAGTATCCCGCGACGGTGGCGAGCGTGCGTTTGATCTGCCCTGGGTGATTCTCGATTCCGCTCTTGCGGGAAACACATGGAACTGGAAACCGCAAACTCCCACGGTGTCCATTCTGGAGGAAATTCTTGAACACGCACACCAACGCCCCGACTGGCTGGAAATCAGCAAATAACCGCCGACCACTATATGAGTGAACAACCATCAGAACTGACTCAGATCTATGAACGACGTTTCAAATCCATAGAGGAATATCGGAACCGGGTCTGGAAAGTCCTCATCGGATCATTTTTCGCAAAGTGGCTCCGGCCCGGCGACTCCGTTCTGGACTTGGGATGCGGCTTTGGAGAGTTCATTAACAATGTCACGTGCCGTCACCGCTACGGCATGGACCTGAACCCGGCAACCGCCGCCAAACTCAACACGGAAGTGCGTTTCATCGAGCAGGACTGTTCCCAGCATTGGGATTTGCCCGATACATCCCTTGATGTGGTGTTCACCAGCAATTTCCTGGAACACTTGGGAGACAAGGATGCCGTCAAACGAACCCTCGCGCAGGCTTACCGCAGCCTTCGCCCCGGCGGGCTATTCATCGCCATGGGTCCTAACATTCGTTATCTTCCCGGGGCCTACTGGGATTTCTTTGATCATCATGTGATTCTCACAGAACGCTCCTTGTCCGAGGTCCTGTCCATTTCAGGGTTCAACGTCGAACGCGCGACACCGCGGTTCCTGCCATACACCATGGTCGGAGGCATCCGTTACCCTCTGTGGCTTCTCCGCCTTTACCTTGTGATGCCGTTTCTCTGGTGGATCAAAGGCAGACAGTTTCTCGTGATCGCCCGGCGCTAATTCCCACCTGAAAACCGATGTCGAACAAAACCGCCGACAAAAGTCCATCCGATGGTCACGCCACGCTCAAACTCCTGAGTGTTGTGATTCCAGCAAGGGACGAAGAGGGCTGCATCCGCAGTACCGTGGAACACCTGCACCTCGAACTGAACCTCAATCAGGTGCCTCACGAAATCGTGGTGGTTGATGATGGCAGTTCCGACAGCACGTGGGAGATCCTCACCAAACTCAAAGAAAGCATCCCGCAACTCAACCCGGTTCAGAATACGGAGCGGCATGGAATCGGCCGCGCCATCCTTCACGGCTTCGCCTCTATGCAAGGAGATGCTGCGGTAATTATGATGGCCGACGAATCCGACGATTGCCGGGACGTGGTTCGCTATTGGCATCTTCTCAACGAGGGTTCTGACGCGGTGTTCGGTAGCCGCTTTCTCAAAGGTGGTGGCGTCATCGATTACCCGACGCACAAGTTGATTCTGAACCGGATCTTCAACCGCTTCGTCCGGTTGCTGTTCCGGCATGGCCTCAATGATACGACCAACGCATTCAAGGCCTACCGCAAGACCACCATCGACGGCTGCCAGCCGCTGATCTCCCCCCATTTCAACCTTCTGGTGGAATTGCCCTTGAAAGCCCACATCCGCCGCTATTCATGGACCACCATCCCAATCACTTGGAGGAATCGACGCAGTGGCGTCGCCAAACTCAAACTCCGGGAAATGGGCTCACGCTACCTCTTCATCGTCCTCTACTGCTGGTTGGAGCGCTATTTCAGCAGGGGTGACTATCATAAAAGGCCCGAGTAAGACATTCACATCACCCTCAATCAAACGATCATGACCCACCACCCTACGACAACATTCCAGAAAAATCCGATCTGGCTCCTGATTTTCGTGCTTATGGCAGCTGTCATTGCATTCTCCTTGATTTCCGCGTGGAAAGGTTATCCACCGTATCGGGATATTCACCTTGGAACCGCCATCGAGTATTCCAAATCCTCGATCAGTCTGAAGAACACCCAGATCGTGGGATTCAATGCGAACGAAACCCCCACCATCCAGGAATTTCCCATTTGGCAAACGCTGGTCGCACTAACCTTCAATGCATTCGGTCCATGGTGGGGATGGGCGAACGTGGTCTCAATCCTGATCTTTACCACCTCACTGTTCCCATTGTACCAGTTGGGAAAGGCGCTGATGGGGCCACGGGGCGGCGCATGGACCCTGGTGTTCTTTTTATGCCAACCATTGGTGTTCCGCTATTATGGCCTTGCGAGTACTGACGGGGCTTCCATCACAGCTGCAATCTGGTTTTGTTATCTGGGCTTCGAACTCCTTTGCTTGGAAAAGTTCTCAGTCTGGTGGTGGTTGGGCGCATTTGTGGCGGGAACCATGACGGCGCTGTTGAAACTCCCGTTTTTCATGGCCGTCGGCATCGGACTCTTCTTGTTCCAGCTTATGAGCCGTCCGCGGGCCTTGAAGCCGATGGTGGCCCTGGCTTCTATTGGAATCTGCGTCTCCACCGTGTTTCTGGGGTGGACCGCCTACACGGGCCATCTACAGGCCAATGCGCTGTTTCCATTCGTGGACCTGCGCCTGTCCAACCCGGAAATGAAGTTCTGGTACTTCGGTGATTGGAACTACCGGCTGAACCCAGCAAACTGGATCAAGGGAGGATGGAGGATCATGAACACCCTCTTTGGCAGTTTTGTCCTGGTGGGCCTTGCTGCCATTGGCATCTGGAAAAACAGCCCCTTGCGGCTTCCCGTGTGCCTCCTTCTCGGTGGTGGCATCACCACCCTGGTGTTCAGCCACCTTGTCCTTCATCACAGCCACTATTACCTGATGTTTTCACCCGCAGTGGCCCTGCTCAGTGCGAATGGGCTCCTGTGGGTCGCAGACGCACTCCGGATGGAGCGCCGCGGTGAGTGGCTATTCACAGGCTTTGCTGGTGCCCTTCTCTCTCTATCTCTGGTCCAGGGCATGATTGGAATGAAAATCACGACTGCTTTTGATCCTTACTACCGAAACATCGCCCGTATTGTAGAGGAACATACAACCTCACAAGACAAAATCTTAATCCAAGGCGGTGGCTGGGGGGGCGACATCCTAATCCGTGCCCAAAGGTCAGGCCTCTCTATTTGGACTACCGAAGTCCTGGAAGATGACCCGAATTTCAGACAGCTCAAAAATTTGGGCTACAACAAACTTGTCATGATCAGCGAGTCGCCACTGCTTCACTCCGTTCAAGTGATCAACCCGGGTTCAGCAGGTAGGAAGCGAAAGACTTACCATGAGAACCGAACGCCGATCGTCACGAATTGGAAGGAACTTTATTCGGACGAAAATATTGTCATACAGGAAATCCCATGAAGGGTTCATGCTTGTAAATTAATTCGTGAACAGTTTGTTCACAGGCCGATATTCATCATGTTTCTTCGCTCCGAGCGGCATAGCCAGACTGTCTCTTTCATCCGGTTGGCCCGAATTACCTAATGGCATATCGACAATCTCCACCAAAGATATCTGGGCCAATTCTCCGAACCATCATGCGGCGTTTCCTAATTTTGTCCTAGCGCATAGTTTCTTATTCGCACCATCGAGCAAGTGGAAAACGGTTATTACAGCCCAGATCGCCCAGTAGACCTCCTCGGCAACACTTCCTTCAAAAACGCCATCAAAGAAAACACCACAAGGAGCTTGATATGTGCGGGGCCGCCGGAACCCAGCCAGCAGAGCATACACAGCGTAACTTACCACACCAGCATTGTGCCCGTTACTCGGTAAACATCCACAGACTTTGTGGGTCCACGAACAGCTGGCGCGAGCAAGCGAACTCCTATTATGAAACAAAACCGCCCACCTGAATATGAAAATGATTTCATTTGTTGAGAGGGATTCCCACATTGTGGAAATCGTTTATGGTAAGAGCGTGCTTCACTTGGGTTGCGTGGGCTTTACCGACGGAACCCCCGGAGGAGAAGATTACGATGGCGCAAAAGAGCCTACATGCCGCCCTCACTGAAGCGGCAAGCGTATGCACGGGGGTTGACCTAGATGGTGAGGCAATCAGCGAGTTGCGAAATTTAGGGATCTTCACCAATGTTGTTGAAGGCGATGTTGAGCGCTTGTCCGAACTGGGAAGTGACTTGGGAAGATACGACCTAGTGGTGGCCGGTGACATCATTGAACATGTTTCCAACCCGGGTCTAATGCTCGACGGCATCAAGGACCGTTTGAATAAGGATGGGAGATTGATCGTATCTACACCCAACGCCTTCGGGATCGCTTCATGGATCAAGTATGCCCGGGGAAAATTCCGCGAAGGCGCGCAGCACGTCTTATGCTTCAATCCAATCACCCTCCGGCAACTGCTGGAACGCCATGGATACGAAGTCACGGAGGCTTTATCCTGTTACCAATCCAGAGCGGTCGACCAGTATGGCGCGAGCTTTCGGCTATTACGCCTGATTTTGGAGAAACAACCCCGCTTCGGCGGTACACTGCTATTTGTGTGCCGAGTCAGGCAGGGTCCGTGACAACCCGCCAGAAAGCCGCAAATGCCCGGAAAAACAGTCAGCAATCAATGCGATGACGTTCGACGTGTCTCCACTCCAGCGTATTTCCTTGATCGCTACTGGCGGGCGCTAGAAGAGCAGGGTTGGGAGGCAATTGTCTTGCACTCCTGGCGGGACCTTCCTCAACGGATCGATTCCGATATCGACTATGCGGTGCGCGGACCGACTCCAGGTGATTTGATGAGGTTTCTGTTTCAGTTCTCCCGCAGGCATGGCTGGCACATGGTACAGGCGATCGAACATGAGCCCGGAGCAATCTTCTGCGTCTGCCAGCAGGCCGCCCCCCCGTTTGAGGCCTTGCAACTTGACGTGACCTGGAGCTACCGGCGGCGAGGTCATGTATTGTTGTCTGCGGAGTTGCTTTTTGAAAATAACAGAACGATTCCCGGGAAGGTATTCCGGGTTCCCTCACCCGGGTCGGAGTTCATCTACTTACTAGCCAAAGCTGCGGCGAAGGGAAAGGACTTCGGAAGAGTAGAGCAACGGTTGGACGAGTTGCTGCACGAGGATGCAGAGGGATGCCACTCCATCGCTGGGCGCGCATTCGGCGAGGTGCCTCCTGCGGATTCCCGGATCCAATCTTGGGAAATGTGGTTGGGTGCGACGTCGGCTTTCAAACCTGTCAGGCGTGGACGCAAGTTTGGCATTGGGGAACTCGGGCTCTACTTGCGGAGGATTTTTCGTCCGACAGGATTTTATCTAATAGTGGGACCTGACCCTTATAACAGGGATGTCGAGTATGTGGTAAAAAACCTACTTCCTTCGTTCCGAGAATGGATTGTGATCACGGATGCGGGTCTCCGTAACTACGTGCGTCGGAAGGTGGCGCTGGTGCGCACTCACCTCGTGATTAATGTGACGACCACCCCTCGATACAAGCCGAGCCCGGACGCAATAGTCGCTAGGGCGTTGGAAACACTGGCGTCGAGACTGGACAAGAGGCTGGCAAAGACAAGGGAATGATGAAGGAGATAACAAAATACATTGAGGAAAACAAAGTGAATAACGGTCGTCTGAATGTATTGCTCATCGCCTACGCTTGCGAGCCCGGACGTGGCTCCGAACCTGGCACCGGTTGGAATATGGCGATGGGCCTTGCAACGCGCCATGACCTAACAGTTGCAACCCGCGCCAATAACCGTGCCCGAATCGAGGATGAGCTACAGAAGGTCGCTCCCGCCAATCCTCCCCGTTTCCTCTATATCGACCCTCCCCAATGGACCTTACGCCTCAAGGCCCGGGGCCTGATGCCAATCCAGATCTTCTATTACTTATGGCAGCGGGAACTGGCCACATGGCTCCGGAAAGCAAATGACAATTTTGACATCATTCACCAACTCACCTTCAATTCATTCGAAGTCCCCCCTCTGGATTTCTTCCACTTGAAAGGAGCTAAAGTATGGGGGCCAATCGGGGGTGGGCAGACGGTTCCAAGTGAAATGCTACGCGCTTTCGGACCCGGAGGCTCGCGCAGCGAAACTTTACGAAATGGCAGAGTGAGACTTTCCGCTAAGAGTCCATGGGTCCGGCGCACTTTGGCCAATGCAGATTTGGTTCTGTTTGCAAACAACGAAACACACGGCTTGCTTGCTCCGGAATGCAAAGGGAAGTGCGAAATGATGATCGATGTTGGAGTGGATCTGCGGAAATTCAAACCGGAAAGAAAAGCAAAACGATCTGATCAGGTTACATTCCTAGCAGCAGGACGTTTGGAGGCCCGTAAGGGTATCATTCTTCTTCTGGAGTCCTTCGCCGCATTCGCGAAAGGTCACCAGGGATCGGATTTGCGCATCGTAGGAGATGGCCCTGAGATGGCTCGCATCAAGCAAGCCATTGCGGCACTCGGCCTGTCCGGGCGCGTAATCCTGTCTGGCGCAGTCAGCCACGATGCGATGCAGCGTGAATTTGAATCGGCTGATGTGTTCGTATTCCCAAGCCTACGGGATACTTCAGGCGCGGTGGTCCTGGAAGCCATGGCAATGGAATTACCCGTCATCTGCTTTGACCACCAAGGCACGGCGCTAATGGTGCCGCTCGATTGCGGGATCAGAATCCCAATCAGTTCCTTCGATAAGACTGTTGCGCTATTCCGGGCTGCTTTGACTAGAATGGCTGGCGACACCGAGTTGCGCCGACTATATGGTTCCCGGGGCCGTCAGGTAGTCGCTTCAAACTATGACTGGAGTGTCAAAGTCGCGAGAATTGACAAGTTCTACCGGGAAATCAGTTGAATTACGCATCAAACAACCTGTCCAGTAAACTGATCCAACTGGATCACGCTGGACGGCGAACCAGGACGTAATGATGCCGAACTGCTGCCGCGCGGTACCATTGAGAACGGATCCTTCGTTTTTCGCTACAATCGATCCCATGGCCGCGACGATCTGACCTATCAGATTCTTGCAT
>CANLKN010000014.1 GCA_947491475.1 Akkermansiaceae bacterium
GTGTGGATGACGGAAGCATAGCCCATCTGGGCGCGGATGCCGGCGGCGATCAGATCGTCGGGAGCGGGTGCGCCCGCGATGCCCAAGCCGCCTTGGGGGATGATGTTTCGAAACAGGGTGTAATCCAAAACGCCGCCCGCCGACAGGCCATCAAAAACCGGATGCTGCGGCGCAAAGGTATCGCTGCGGTAATATCCACCGACGACATCGATACCGGCCAGCCATCCTTTGGTCACGAGCGGCAGGAAGCCCAGGGGCTGGTCGCCCCGCGCGAAGACCGCCGGGGACAGGAACACGACAGTGGACCCGCGGGCCATGCGTTGCGCGAGTTCACGGAAGGCCGCCAAATCCCCGCCACCAGTGCCGACCAGAATCAATTCGCGCTGGCTTGGAGGCTGTCCGTCAAAGGGCCGGAAGCGGATTTTCTGCGTGGTGAGCCATTGGGCGAGTCCCGGGTCGTTGCCCCACAACACGACTTCCCGCTCCACTGGCGGCATCGCGGCGGTATCGAAAACGTTGAATGTGATCTCCCCGCCCGTGGCAACCGCGCCGCGCTCGAAGTTGACAATGAACTTGTAGGTGCCCGCCGGGCCGCTCACCGGAACATCGCGTGAAAATACTTCTTTGACGAACGGTTGCTCGATGGAACCGGCCGGAATGGTTAGATCCAACCTTTCTTCGAGAACCCGCCGTCCGTCGGGCGCGACGACTTGGATGTGAACCGGATATTCCCCGGCACGCAGCGCATCAAAGTTTGAAAGGATAGCTTCGAGTTTCACCTTCCCGCCACTGAAGATGCTCGCAGGTTCCGCGAACAGGCACCAGCGCAGCGGCGCGGTGAGATCACTCTGCAAATCCACGACGCCGGGCTTGAACTCGCGGAAGTTGTTGAGCAGGCCGACGCCATTGAAATCCGAGTCCACCAACGCACAAAAGTAATGGCCCGCGAGAAACGGGTTCGAGCGTAGCGCGTTGCCGGCCACGCGGCGCAGCTTGACCATGTTATGCTCGCTGTTGGTGAAATAATCCTCGGGCGTCGTCCAGATCCGGCCGAGATCCCATTTCTTCCAATCGGCCATGAACTGGTCGAGCTTGTCGCGATAGTAGCGGGCGTCATCCGTATATTCCGCGCCCATCTGCTCGTAGTGACGGGCGAAGCGCGGCAGGTTGACCGCGCAGGCCGAGCCGATTTCGGAGATCACGATCTTGCGGCCCTCGGCGCGCTCTCCGAGTTTGCGCATCTGCTGGATCTCGGTCGCCGTGTAAGGCACAAGCGGATAAACATGCATGTCCCCTTTGATTGGAAACTGGTTGCCGGACATCGCGCCGAAGTCCTGCCACCAGTTGGTATAACTTGGCTTGCCAGGCCCTTCCGCACCCATCAGGAACTGCCAGTCCATCGCTCTGGGATTGCTTGTTGAGGCCTGACCGAACTGCATGTCGAATCCGCCGCTGTTGAGTGAAACGAAGCGGGTGTTATCGAGAAACTTCACGAGGGGCAGCGACTGCACGGCATGTTCGAACACCGGCGCTTCTTCTGCCGCTCCGGCCATTCCGGATTCGTTGAGCAGGGTCCAGATGACAATGCTGGGATGGTTGCGGTCGCGGCGGATCACCCCGCCGATCGAGGCATCGAATCGGCGGGCCATCTCGGGTCCGGGAGCAATCCGGTGTGCACCATAGTGTTCTTGCTGAACCAGAATCCCCATCTCATCAAACAGATCCATGTCGCGAGCGCGCAGGCCTCCCCAGATCACGCGAATCAAATTAAGCCCCATCGCTTTGGCCGCCACAAGATCGCGCCGCAAATAATCGGTGCCCGGCGGCACGCGGAACCCGACCGGGAAATGCGGGAGAATGAGCGCTCCCTGAAGATAGATTCTTTTGCCATTCAGGCGGAACGACTCGTTTTCAAATCGGAAATCCCGGAACCCGAAACGCGTCGATTTTTCGTCAAACGACTCTGAATCCTTCGCCGCCGCTGTGACGGTCACACGATATAGGAAAGGATCATCCAGATTCCACAGACGATGTTGGGGAACCTGCAAGCTGGCCCGCACCAGAGTATCACCGGGCGGCAGATCCGGAGTTAATAAAATGGCGGTGAGCGTTTCCCCGTTCGTTGGGGGTGCCACGCTAACCCGGATGTTGCCTGCGATTGTTTTGTCAGAGGCATTGCGCAGGTTGAGGTCGATGGTCACCTCGCCGGTTTTCCAATCAGGTTTGGCGAAAACATTTTCCACGCGCACGGTTGGAGTGGCCAGCAGCTCGACCGAATCCACAATACCGCCCACGTTGTAAACCGAGCCGGGTGTGAGCGGATAACCTTTGATGCCCCGTGGCGTGTCTCCAAGGCCGATGCCATCAATGGGCTCCACCGTGGGGTTCAGCACGCGCACGGCGAGCAGGTTCTTGCCGCCGGGTTTGACCGCATCGGTCACATCAAATTCAAACGGAGACTCTGCCCCCTCGTGTTGGCCGACTTTCACCTCATTGACCCAGACCTCGGCCATGTAATCGACCGCGAGGAAACGCAGGATGAAACGCCCGTTTTCATGCGGGTTCGCCACAACATCAAACTCGCGCCAATACCATGCCACTCCATGATAGCTTGGAAAGACATCCTGGATGATCCACGGCACCTTGGTCGGCTTCGCATCGGGTTGCGGGGCGTTGAACCACTTTTCCTCGCGCCCGACATTCTTTGGATCAGTGGCGATTTTCCACATATCTCCATCGAGAGAGAGCGTCGTTGTCGGCTGAGAGCCCAATGAAACCGTCTTGGCGGCGGGTGCGGATTTTCCTGCAGCCCCACCGAGAACGGCAAAAGTGACTGTGGCCGGTGCCATGGGATTTTCGCCGGCTGACCCTGCGATGGAGGGTTGGCAGGTCAGGCGGTAGTAGCCCTCCGGCAATGGCAGGCGCAGCGTCTGCTTGAAGCCGCCTTTGGAAGTCAACTCCCCCGGTGGAATGGCGACGGGTTTTCCGGCATGATCCACACATTCGAACGTTGTCTTGATCACACCCTCCGCCGCCGAGCCATCGCCAAAGCCCACCTCGATGACCGGCGGATTTTCGGAGTTGAAAATCCGCCCCGGCGTGACGGTGCTCAGGCGCACCTTCGAGTTGTTGGCCAGCGCCTCGAACTTCTGTTCCGGAGTGACCTCCGGTTTGATTTCGCCCAATGCCCGATCCCATATGCGAAACCCGGAGATGCTTCCGTTGAAACAGCGCACCTCATCCTCAAAGCCAAGGCCGATGCGCAATGCGAGCGGACTGGCGCTGACCGGAACGCTTGCGGTGATGCTATCCACCAACACGCCATTGAGGTGGAATTTCAGATCCTTTGGCGATTTGGTGATGGCAACGTGCTGCCAGCGGTCTGCGGTCAGTCGGACCGGCTTGGTCGAGATCCACCCGCCCGCGCCATTGCTGAAGGTAAAGGCATACTCGTTTGTCTTGGCCGCATTCTGCTGGAGCACGAAGCCCAGGCCGGCTGAGGTTTGGTTGCCGAAGATGTCGGCATAAGGTGCCTGCTTGGCGGCGGGCCTCACCCAGCATTCGATCATGAACTCATTGCCAAGTGCGGGAAGGTTGGGATCCGCTTCCACCCAGTCGCCAACGCCATCGAACACCAAGCCCGCCCTGCCCTCCAGAACTTCAAAACGGGGATTGCCATGCAATGTTCCATGAAGGTTGCGTCCGGAGCTGTCCTTTGCATCGGCAGCAAAGGAATACTCCAGCATCAGGCGCGGCTTGAGCAATTCCGGGTCGGTGGGGGCAATGCGCACAGACAGTGCGATGGCGTCATGACCGGGCCCGTCCTCCCAGGCGGAAACCGAGAAATCCAGCGTGTCCTGCGCGGCCAACACCAACATGCCATCGGAAAACTTCAATGAGTCCGCCGCCGGAATTTCCTTTCCGCCGAGAAGGATTTGCTGATCCGGCTTGCCCAGTTGCTTGATGACAAAAGGTGCAACCTTGGCACCGGGATCCAAGCGCCTGAAAGCGGCCGCGACATCGTAGGTGCCGGCAGAGGGAGCGACCCAGCGCACAGTCACCACATCCTCAGGCACCTCGCCCGGGTGCAGAACAATTTCGCCAGGTGCCACATCAAAGCCCGGCCCCGCAAGCGCCGCGTCCGTCGTGTTCTTCGCAACAAACGGGAACCTTCCAGCCGCCCAGCCATTGAGCCCTGACACATCCAGAATATCCTTCGCCGCCGGCAATGGCGTGAGAGTCGTGCCTCCATAGTTGCTGAACCCGTAAAACCACGGGCCATTCGGATTTTTGTCCGTGCTGAAATCCTTCGCAAGGTCCCAGGTTTCGGCTGATAGAAGGGAGGGAGCCAACATGGCGGTGAGTAAGAATATTTTCATGGCTTGGTTCTGATGGGTATTGCGTTTGGCGGGGCGTTCCTGAAACAGGAGATGGGCCGGTTGGGAGTAATTGGGAATGAGTGGTGATGCTTTTTTCAGCGACGCAGTTCGATGCGGCGCACATCGGCAGTGCCATCGGTGGCGGGCAGGCGCAGGCGTAGTTGTTTCATGGCACCCCGGTAGGCTGGGTTTTCGGAGAGTTTCAGGATGTGTGTGTGCGGTTGGCCGTCGCCCGGCACGGTGAGGGGGATGATGATGGGCGGGGCGCAGGGGAAGGTTTTTTTCTTTTGGGCGGTTTCTTCGATGATGGTGGGACTGGCCACCTCCCACGCGGGAAAGTCAGTGAGGTCGGCGGGTTCAAAGGGCTGGATCTCCACGTCCACCTGCGTGGTGGGCGTCGCTGAAGTGAAAGCGGCTTCAATCTCCAGGATCGGCGCGTCGGCGGCCTGCCAGTGAATTTCATCGGAAATCATCGCGCCACGCGGAGCGGCTTTGTGGGTGATCTTGAGGCCGTTCCGGATCGGCCAACCCGCATCGCTGGCGTTTTCATAGATCCAGCCAAGGCGCTCGTTGGTGAACTTCCACGCGAGTGCCTTGCGCGGCTGCATGCTGGCATGGGCGCGGATCTCATCGAGCGTGCCGACGACGATGTGCGTGCTGTAGCTTAGGTCGATATTGTGATCGAGGATGCGCATGGCACCGGCTGAGAGGTAGCCGGCCTGGTCGTCCTGCGGGCCGCCTTTGCCTTTGAGTTCATTGCCGCCGGCGAAGCCGCCGACAAAGGAGCAGGTGTCCGGCTGGAACAGGCCCACGCCCCAGTCTTCTTCATCCACCAGCGCGGCCCAGTGCTCCGGCGCATGCCATGTGGCCCAGGCGCTGGTGGGCCAGCCCTTCACCTCGGTTTTTCCCACCACCGTGGTCAGCGGTGCCTGGGTGAAAGGGGCATCGCCGAGGTAGCTGACGAGGCGATACCACGGGCCGTTGGTGTAGAGCGCGGGCATCTCCTGGTTGCAGGCCGGATACTGGGTCTTGTCGAGACGGCGATTGATGATGCGGCCCTGCATTTCCACCACGTTGTCGCCCACGAGCCGGTAGGTGGTTTCGAAGTCGCAGTCCGCCGGGAGATTGGCATGGGCGAACTGCATGGGGATGCAGCGCACGCGCATAAAGTCCTGCCCGCGTTCGAACCCGGTGGTCTGTGAGGGCACTCGCGCCACACTTCCAGCTTGGATGGGATTCCACCCCAGTCCTGCCCAGGCGGGCTCCGGCGTTTCGCCATTCGGCCCGATGAAGGGTTTCGGCCCCGAGTAAAACGAAAGCTGAATCTGGCGGCCCCAGTCAAAGCTGTTGATCATGTTGCCGCTCTTGCGCCGCTTGTCTTCCAGATAAGTGACCGCGCCGCCTGCCCCGAGGTGGATGCCGAGCTTGAGCCGGTCGTTTTCCAGATAACGCATGGGTTCCGCTGCGATGGACGCCGGATCGAGTGGTACGGACGGCGGCTCTGCGGCCAAGAGAGGACCGCATGCGGTGATGATAGCGAGGATGATCGTGCGAGGTGACATGGGGTGGCGTTGATGAGCAATGAGCGGGGGTGTGAGGCTACCGTCTTCGGAGTGGTTACATCTATTCAGGATAATCTTCCATCAGCGCTTCATTCGTATCCGATCGCTTTGAGTTGCTGATCGAAATCCGCTGGCAACTCCGCCAGTGGCTGGTCGAGATCGCGGGCCGCGTAGTTGAGCATGTTGCGCAGGAGACGCTCGGCGGCAGGATCGGTGCCGAGGTTTTCGAGGATTTGGAGATTGTTGAGAATGAAGCGGCCGGCACCGAGTTTGTAAACGCCCACGTGAAGGCCGGAGGCATAATCGAGACTGGCATTGATCGCGCCCGACACCGCCTCGTCTGGTGGTTGAATGTTCATCATGACTGTTTCGTAGGGGATGAGGTTCTTATAGTAAGCCATGTTCATGATTCCACCGGCTGGCATTCCGGCAAAAATGGGATGGTTTTTTGCCCAATCGTCCTTGCGGTAGTATCCGACGCAACAGTTGATGTCGGCTTGAAATCCCTTTCTTGCGAAGGGAGCGAAATCCAGGTTGAGAAGAGGCCTGACAAATGGCGCAAGCGGTCCATCAACCCCAGGTGGCTTGCTCTTGTTATGAAACACGTCCGCCGACAGAAATACGGCGGAGGAGCCCTGCGCGATCCGGCTGGCAAGCTCGGTGAATTCCGCCAGCGTGCCTGTGCCGAATGCTTTTGTTGAAACGAGGATGAGTTCGCGAGTTCCGGCAACTCCCGCCACGTAGGGACGTGACTTGATCCCATTTGCTCCCAGCCATTGGGAAAGCGGTGCATCCTCGCCCCACAGGACGGCCTCAATGGGCACGGGCGGCATGTCCGTCTTTCTGGTTACATGAAATGTTTGCCGGTCCGCCTTCGCGTAGCCGCCCTTCTCCAACGTGGCAAGAAACTGATAGGCGCCGGATGGGCCGTCGATGAATACCTCTTCACTTAGCACCGGAGTAACGAATGGCGAACCCTCGATCTCCCTAATCCGCATCTCGACCTGTTTTTCAAAGACCATGCGGTTCTGAGGGTCAAGCACCTGAAAGCGGACGGGGTAAGTTCCCGCCGTAAGGATTCCATCGTTTGAGAGCAGTGCCTCCAGTTTGATTTTCTTGCCACTGTAGAGCTGGGCCGGTTCGGCGAACAAGGACCAGCGAAGCGGTGCGTTTGCATTCGTCATCGCATCGAAATTCCCGGTTTTCACATCCCTGAAAAACGTGATGACTCCGACGCCATCGATTGCATGGTCGTGCATGGCACAGATGAAAAGAGCTGTGAGAGTTGGATTCGCTCGAAAGGCATTGGCAAGGTCGATTCGAATTTTCGCGAGGTTCTCCCAACTGTCGTTGAAGAATTCCTCCGGCCGGGCCCACGTTTCGGAAAGGTTCCACTTTTCCCAATCCGTCATGAACTGGTCGAGTTTTGCCTGTGCCCAAAGCGCATCCGGCGCGTCGGCTGCGCCCATTTGTTCGAAATTCCGGACAGTGTTGATCAGGTGGTTGGAGGAACCGGTTCCACTCTCGGTGATTAAGAGGGGTGCCGTGGAGCCGACGGTCCGGATATTGTCTGCAACCACCTTGGTGAGCGGCAAGGGCTGGTAGAGGTGGGAATCGTTCAGTAGGGAATCCCAGGTGTTTGATCCGGCATTGCTCAGGTTGTTGGTGTTGGGGGATATGTTTAGATCCGATACTTTGTTGTCCGTTGTAGCGACTGCATGGCTCATCCCACTGTTGAGAAGGGCAATCCGCGTGCTGTCCACATGTCTCACCAGCGGCAGCATGTCCTTTGCAAGGGCGAGCATGTCCCCTTGGGCCGTTTCATTGAGCAGCCCCCACACCACAATACTCGGGTGGTTACGGTCGCGCGCAAAGGTTTCCGCCCACGTATTGATCCACCGCTGGCGCTTCTGGCTGTCCATGGCATGGAGCGCATGGCTGTTCTCCCCGAAACCTCCAGCAATCGCCGGCACGGGTGCGACGGAATTCAAGCCCTCTCGAAACACCAGGACACCCATTTCGTCATACAAGTCCAACAATTCCGTCGGCATGACTCCGATCACGTGCCTGACGGCATTGAAGCCCATGGCTTTGAGATTGGTGACTTCTCGCCGAAGAAGTTCTTTGTCCACGATGGAAAACTTCCCTGGAAAACAAGGCACCGTGATCACGGCCCGCAGCATCAGCTTCTTTCCATTCAAGGCGAAGGCATCCTTTTCGAAACGAAACTCGCGCAAACCGAATCTCACGGAAGCTTCATGAATCGCCGGGGAGTCAGATTGCCGCACGCCGACTTGCAGAGTGTATAAAAAAGGATTCTCCAAGTCCCAGAGCACAGGGTTTTCGATTTTCAGCGTGGTGGTGATGATGTTGACACCGGGTTCGAGTTTTCTATCTTCGGAGACTTGGGAAGCCGAGGTTCCTCCCAGTGTTGGTCTAGCGGTATAGTTTATCCGGGCAGTTGCTGCGGCCTCATTGGTGTTCACGACCGTGGCGTCGATTTCAACTTCCCCGGTTTTGATGTTTGGACGAGCAAAGATGTCCCGGACGAAAACGGAAGGCGTGATCTCCAAAGCGACGGACGCTGTAATTCCGCCATCGTTATAGAAATACCCGGGCGTGTAGCTGTTGGTCTTATAACCCACAGGCACATTAGCCAGTGAGAGACCGTCGATGGGAGTGGTCGTGACGTTGAGAACCCGGACGGCAAGCCGGTTGGTTTCACCGGGTTTGATGACTTGCGTCGCATCCACCTCGAAGGGACTTTCAATGCCTTCGTGAGTCATCAGGTGCATCCCGTTTACCCAGACGTCGGCCTTGTAATCGACCGTTTGAAATTTGATCAGGTATCTGCCGTTCTTATTGGGATTCAAAGGGGCCTGGAAATCAAGCCAATACCATGCCACTCCGTGATAATCGCGGAACACGGATTGGATATTGCCAGGCACCGTCGCGGGCTTGGCCTCCTTCACTGGTGCTTGGAACCATTTCTCCGCGACGCCGATGTTTCCAGGATCGGGGGCGAGAAGCCAGTTCGCGCCGTCTAGTGGAAACGTCTGCTTGGTTTGTGAGTTCGCCGCCGCAGGCTTTGATGCAGATTCGGCGAGGACCGAGAAGTGGAGCGTGGATGCCTTGAGGGTGGCGTTCTTCATTGGCACGGTGGGTTGAGAGGTAAGGCTGTAGAAACCTGGCGGCAATGTGAGACGGAGGCTTTGCTTGAAACCATTTGCCGCAGTCAACTCCACCGTTGGGATCATCGTCTTTTCGCCAGCCAAGTTCACGCATTCGAAGTTCACTTGGATTCCCCCGGATGCTGTATCGAGTGCTCCATCTCCGGTGCCGACTTCGATCACCGGTGGATTCGCCGGGTCGAAAATCCTGGATGCCGTCGCAGCCGTTAGACTCACGCTGGTATTGTTTGCCATGGCCTCTGCCTTTTGTTCAGCCGTCACCTCCGGGTGGATTTTATCCAAGGCCCGATTCCAAATGCGGAATTCCGAGATGGCTCCCCGGAAACAGCGGTCTTCAAGCGGAAAGCCCAGCCCGATCCGAAAGCTCGATGGACGTGGGACGACTGGCGAGGTCGCCGGGACGGTATCCATCCGCTCGCCGTTCAGGTAGAATGACAGATCCCGCGGCGTTTTTACGATGGCGATATGTTGCCAGCGATCCGCTGCCAACTGGATCGGTTTGGTGGCAATGAAACCACCCGCACCAGTGCCATAGCTAAAAGCATAGCGGTTCGGGCTGCCTCCGTCTTGCTGGAGCACGACTCCCAGGGCTTCGCCCGTCACGCTGTTTTCGTGGTTGCCGAAGATGTTCGCATTGACGGCCTGTTGCGCGGCGGGCTTGACCCAGCATTCGATCGTGAACTCATCACCCAGCGCGGGCAGATTTGCAGCGGCCTCTACCCAGTCACCGACACCATCAAATACGAGTCCGGCTCGTCCTTCCACGTCTGCGAAGGCCGGATTCCCATGCACCTTGCCATGAAAGTTCCCGCCCGAGGTATCGTTCACATCTTTTGCGAGCGGGTATTCGAGCAAAAGGCCGTCACGGTTCAGCGGCGTGTGGTCGGCGGCTACGGCCGGGCCACACGCAATGGCAAAAGCAATGAGCATTGAAAGGAGATGTTTCATGATTGTGTGATGATCGATGTTTTAAGAACTGTATTTCTTAATATCCGATAGTCTTTAGTTGCGCGGAAAACACGGCCGGATCGATAACGGTGGGCTTCTCAATAGTGGGTGCGGCGTAGTTGAGGAGATTGCGGAGCAGAATTTCTGCGACTGGGTCTTTGCCGAGTTGCTCGCGAATGTGCAGGGTATTGAAGACGAAGCGTCCGGCACCGAAAACGTAGGCTGCGGTCTGAACGTTCGAGGAGTATCCAAACTGCGCGCGAATCCCACCGACCATCAGGTCATCAGGCATTTCCGCTCCGGTGATCCCCCAACCCCCAATGGAAATCAGATTTCGGTAGAAGGTGTAATCCATGATCCCGCCAGCCGGCATTCCGGCAAAGATCGGATGCTTCGCTGCGAAAGTATCGCCCCGGAAATAGCCATTGGCTTCAATGGATCCCCACGTTCCCTTTTTAGCGAGCGGCAGGAGGCCCAATGGTTGATCGCCCTGCGCAAAAACGGACGGCGATAAAAAAATGACCGTCGAACCGGTTGACATCCGCTCGGCAAGTTCACGAAAGGCGGCGAGATCGCCTCCGACGTTTCCTACTAAAATCAGTTCGCGGTGGTCAGGGGTTGCGGACGAAAAGGGTCGGGTGCGAATATTGTTCGCAGCGAGCCACTCGGCCAACCCATCGTCCTTGCCCCATAACACTACCTCGCTGGCGACAGCCTGCATGTCAGCGGGATTGAAAACTTGGAAAGCGATCTCTCCACCCGTGGCCGCAGCACCCCGCTCGAAGTAAACCAGGAATTTGTAGGCACCTGTCGGTCCCGCGATTGGCACGTCCTTTGAGAACACCGGGCTTACCAGCGGCGGTTCGTTCGTGGCCGACGGTGCGGGGATGTTCACTGTCAACTTCTCCTCGAAGATCCTGCTACCATCCGGTGCGACGACCTCCACAGTCACCGGATAATCGCCGGGCGACAGCGCATCCAGATTCGACAAGACGGCTTCCAGTTTCACCGTAGAACCGCTGTAGATATTCATTGGTTCGGCGAAGAGACACCAGCGAACGGGTGCGGTGAGATCGTTCTGCAACTCCACGACAGCGGGTTTGAACTCACGAAAATTGTTGAGCAGGCCGATTCCGTCGAAATCCGAATCAGGAAGTGCGCAAAAGGTGTAACCCGCCAGGTGCGGATTGGCTCGCAGAGCATTCCCCGCCTCACGTCGCAATTTTACCATATTCAGTTCGCTGTTGAGGAAGAAATCCTCGGGGCGGGTCCAGATGCGACCGAGATCCCACTTTTTCCAATCAGCCATGAAAGCGTCGAGTTGGACACGGTAATATCGGGCATCGTCGGCATATTCGGCTCCCATTTGCTCATAGTGCCTGGCAAACTGCGGCAGATTCACCGCACAACCGTTGCCGGTTTCGGAGAGTAGGATTTTGCGACCATTGGCCCGGATTCCAAGGTCCCGAAGCTGCCGAATTCCCGAAGCGGTGAGCGGCACGCTCGGGTAGAGATGCTGGTCCGGTTTGATGTCGAATTGGTTGTTGAGCATTGCAACATAGTCGGCATTCCAATTGTTTCCCGCAGGAGGTTTGCCTGGCGCTTCACTGCCCATAAGGTATTGCCATTCCACGGCGCCTGGGTTGCTCAATGAGCCCTGACTGAACTGCATGTCGAACCCACCGCTAGCGAGTAAGACGAGGCGCGTATCATCCAGAAACTTCACCAACGGCAAAGACTGCACGCCATGGCGAAACTGTGGGCCATCCCACATTTCGTTCATCAGACACCACATGACGATGCTCGGATGGTTGCGATCGCGGCGAATCACTCCGGAGATGGAATCGTCGAATCGACGCCCGAGTTCCGGCGTCGGGGTCATTCGGGTAGCACCGTAATGCTCCTGCTGCACCAAAATGCCCATTTCATCAAAGAGGTCCAGATCACGCGCCCGCAAGCCGCCCCAGATGATGCGGATGGTATTGAGTCCCATTGCCTTGGCTGCCACCAGATCGCGTCGCAGATACCCTTCGTCGGGTGGTAAGCGAAACCCGACGGGATAATGTGGCAGGATCAGCGCTCCCTGTATGTAGATGCGTTTGCCGTTCAGACGAAAAGCGTCGTTCTCGTAGCGAAAATCCCGAAATCCGCAGCGTGTGGACTTTTCGTCGAAAGATGGCGAACCTTCGACCGCCACAGTGGCGGTGACACGGTAGAGAAACGGGTCCTCCAACTGCCAGAGGCGGTGCTGATTCACCTGCAGCTGGGCGCGCACCACGGAATCTCCCGGCGATAGCTCCGGGTTTAATATAATAGTGTCCAATGTCTCCCCGTTCTGAGCGGGAGCAACGCTGAAGCGAACGAAGCTTTTTACTGGCTTCGATGAAGCGTTGCGGACGTTGACTTCGAGGTCGATCCCTCCGGTTTTCCAATTCGGTTTGGCGTAAATGTTTTCCACGCGCAGGACAGGAGTTGCGAGCAATTCGACGGAATCCACGATCCCTCCCACGTTGTAAATCTGACCTGGTGTCACCGGGTAGGTTTTACAGACGTGTGGTGTGGCCTCCAGCGCGATCCCATCGTTTCCCTCTTTCGTAGGATTCAACACTCGCACGGCCAAACGGTTGCTTTCACCGGGTTTGACCGAGTCGGTGACGTCAAATTCGAACGGGGCTTCCGCGCCCTCATGCTGGCCAACTCGAACTCCATTCACCCACACTTCCGCCAGATAATCCACGGCTACAAACCGCAAAATATAACGTCCCTGAGCGTGGGGATTGGAGGGCGCAACAAAGTCTCGCCAATACCATGCGACGCCGTGGTAATTCGAAAACACGTCCTGAATGATCCACGGCACCTTGGTTTTCTTCGCATCCGGCTGAGGAGCATTGAACCATCCCTGCTCGCGGCCGACGTTCTTCGGATCGATGGCGATCAGCCAGTCATCGCCATCGAGCGTGGTGACGAGTGTGGGTTGGGAACCGATTGGCGACTCTGCCGGACGACTGGCTGGCTGGGCTGCCGCCGCATCGCCGAGCACGGAAAACGCGAGGGTGGCCGGGCTCATATCCCGCACGCCGTTTGGTCCGGTAAGCGTCGGGCGACAGGTCAATCGGTAAAAACCGGCTGGCAAATCCAGCTTGAAGGTCGAGGCAAATTGGTTTTCCGCATTTAGCTCCAAGCCAGGCACCGGAAAGGATTTGCCGGTACGAGCCACACACTCAAATGTTGTGCTGATGGGAGGCCCATCCACGGCACCAAAGCTGACCTTGATAGCGGGAGGATTCGCAGCCTTGAAAATGCGCGATGGTTCCCGGGCATCGAGTCGCACGCTGGTGTTGTTGACCAACGCCTCGAACCGCTGCTCTGCCGTGACCTGCGGATTGATGTCAGCCAGCGCGCGATTCCAGATTTTCATGCCGGAGAGCGCCCCTCGGAAACAGCGGTCTTCCGTCTCGAAGCCGAGGCCCAAGCGGAAGTTCATCGGGCCTTGCACGACAGCGTGCGCGGCGGGCACTGAATCTAACAAAACGCCATTCAGGAAAAACTTCAGGTCCTTGGGAGATTTGACAATCGCGACATGCTGCCAGCGTTCGGCGGCGAATTGGATCGGCTTGGTGGATGTCCAAGCGCCAGCGCCGTTGCCCATCACAAAGGCAAAGCGGTTCGTGTTGCCGCCGTCCTGCTGGAGCACCATGCCGGTGGCTCCGCCACCGTGGTTGCCCATGATATTCGCGTTGACGGATTGTTGCGCATCCGGTCGCACCCAGCCTTCGATGGTGAATTCTTTCTTTAATTCGGGAAGTGCCGTCCCGGTGTCCACCCAATCTCCGGTGCCATCAAATACGAGTGCGTTCCTGCCATCGACCGCAGCGAAGACCGGGTTGCCATGCACGATAACTTCCCGGCTCTGACCTGCGAGATCCTTTGCATCCGTCTCTAACGGAAAATCGAGGAGGACGCGCGGCTTGGCCAACTCCGGGTCGGCGGTTGCGATCCGCACGTCGAGGCCGGTGGCGTCGTTGCCCGGCCCGTGAGCCGCCCACACGGCAAAATCCAGCGTGTCCTTCGCGGCCATTGAAAGCAATGGCTCGGAAAACTCCACATCGGCACCCGGCGTTACGTCCCGACCAGGCATCAGGATTTCCTGATCCGGCTTGCCGAGTTGTTTGATGACAAAGCTCGTCGTGCTGGTCACGGGATCAAGTCGCTTGAGCGTGGCGTTCACCTGATAGATCCCATCGGCTGGCGCGACCCATCGCACATACACCACATCCGCAGGTGCGGCTAATCCCGGGTGCAGAACGACTTCGCCCGCCGGGACGGAAAATCCCGCTGCGCCCACGGCAGCAGCCGTCGTGTTCTTAGCGATAAACGGGAAAGTCCCGGCTTCCGCAGCCCAGCCATTGAGTCCGGGCACCGCGAGGATGTCCTTTGCCGCAGGCAATGGCGCAAGGGTTCTGCCTCCGTAGGTGCTGTATCCGTAGAACCATGGACCACTCGGATTTTTATCCGTGCTGAAATCCTTTGCGAGATCCCAGGTTTCGGCTGATAGAAGGGAGGGAGCCACTATGACCGCGAGCAGGAGTTTTCTCATGGATGGATCTTTATGTATTCCAGCACGACCGAGCCGGGCATTTCCGCGATTTCAAGACTCAGCCGCTGGAGTTCGGTGCCTTTCAATTGGAACGGTGCCTCCGGCTTGGAGCCCACCGAGCGGGTGACTTCGTAGGTGGCTGCGGGATCGATGCTCTTCAGTTCGCACTGAATGGCGGTGAAGGGGGATTTGTGACGGCGGAATCCGATCACAGCTCCTTCGTGAGTCTCGGGAAGGTGGTATTGCATCACCGTCCAGTCGCGCGGATCGGTGGTGACATCCGATAGCGGATAAAAGTCACCCATGTAATATTTCCGCAGGCGTTTGCCTTCGACGATCGCGTCGCGAAGTTGCTCGCGCGGATAATCGGCGGGCCGGGTATCCTCGCAGAAGGCGATGCCGCCATTGAACCCGCTGCGGAAATGATAGGGGCTGGCTCCCATCTGGCCGCTCACGCTGAATGGCAGGTAGCGGTTGAGTCCGGCGGTCATGACCTGGTTGCGGAGCGCGGCCTCATCGTAGTCCTTCCGCAGGAGCGGCTCGATGGTGTAGTCGGTGCGCCACAACGTGATGGCGCGGCAAACGGTTTCCAGATCCACGCGCATGCCACCGCTTGCGCAGTTGTCGATATCCAGCCCGGGATATTCCGCGCGCAGTTCATCCCACATCTGATAGAGTCCCTCGACGTAGCGGATTTCCGATATGCCGACTCGGTCCGGGTTCTTCCGGTTGGCTGCCTGCCAGAAGGGCAGAGGATCGATGTTGTAGTCGAAGCGGAGAACTTCGATGCCGTATTCCTTGATGGCGGCCTTAAAATAGCGAGTCATGAATTCCCGCGCATCCGGATTTCCGAGATCATACAAATCGCCAAGTCCACCATGCGGCGTTTCGGTCTTCAGCACCCATTCCGGGTGCTCCCGGTCAATCGCCGTGCCGGCCACCACGCGCTCGGGTTCGAACCATAGCAGGAATTTGAGGCCCTTCTCATGAACGGCATCTGTCACCGGCTTCAAACCACGAGGAAAACGCAGCGGATCGCTCACCCGATCAAGCGGGAAACCATAATTTCCAATTCCCGCCGGGAAGCCATCGCGATGCCAATAGGCGTCGAGCCAGAACGCCTCGAAGCCAAGCCCGTCAAGCGCCGCGAGATGGGAAAGCGTGGAGGCTTCATCGGTGGCATTGAGTTCATAAAACGAAGTGCTGAGATGTGCGATGGGCGGAAAGACCGGCTTGCCATCGCGCTGCGGAATGATGTGTGCGAGCATCGTGCGGCGGAATTGGTTGTGCGCCTCGTCGGCATTCCCGCCCTGCCAGTAAACCTGCAGGATGCGCGGGCTGCGGATGCTTTCTCCTGGCTGGAGACTCGCGTGCAGGAATTCCATGCCGGCTTCGATCCGCATGCCGTTCGCAAGGGATGCCACCGAGCCGTTCCATTGGCCGGACCAACCGACGGCGGTAATGACACCACCATCACCCCAGTCCACGGTGAAAAACGGACTATCAACTTTCGCTGGGCGTCCTCCATTAGCACCGAACGCAACTTGCGTGCCGGGCGCGATTTCCTGTTCGATCGGTTGCCATGATCCCGCCTCGTGGTGGCAGCCACGCACACGGCGCAGTGTCACCGGCTTTCCAAGCGGCGGTGCCAGACTGACATCCACGGCGCGCACTTTTTCGAGAATCGGTGTGGGCTTTGAACCGTTGTTGGAAAAATTGAGCGTCCAGTCCACACCCGGCGTGTCGCGGTAAATCGTGGCCACGGCCTTGACCACCAGCCCGGTTTCCGGGTCGGCGAAACTCAGAGTCCGGACGGTGCGCGTCGCGTCCGGCTGTTCGTCCTTGGTTTCACATTTCCATGTGGGCAGCAGTTCGGCAGACGGCTTGCCGCCATAGACAAATGAGAATGGGATTCCTGCAACCGGGCCGCCCTGTTTGGCCAGTTCGTCCAGCAGCAGTGTGGTGCCATCCTCCAGTTCTACGCGCGGATCGCACCAGTTCGCCTGATCCCAGGAGCGACCATCACCGCCGTCATCCACGGTGAGATCGAGCGTCTTCGCGCCGTCCAGCGGCACGTCGATGCTTTGCCGGCTGCCGGGCCGCAGCACGTCGGAGACAAACACCTCCTTGTCACCGGCGGCGACGCGGAAACGCACCGAGGCGACCTGCCCGTCCGCGTTCCGGTCCACGCCGATGTCCGCCAGCAAGCGCCGCGCGGGCTTTTCCAGCGTGACTCGCATCGTTACCTTTGCGTTCAGGCCGAAACCGCGCGTGTAAGTCTTTTCCGCGAGTCTTAGCGGCTGGCCGGTCACCGATTGGTTGAGCATCATCCGCGCGTTGGCTGGATCGTCGTTATGAATCACCGTCAACTGGTTCCGCTGCACCCAGGCCGACGGGGACGAGAACGCCTGTGCAGCCCAGCGCGCGTTCAGAGCGCGCGCGTCGATGTCGGCATCAGGCGCGGCCATGGCGTGGCCGCCCAGCGCGGCGAGGATGGTCAGAATTGCTGCTTTGGTTCGTGTGGTTTTCATTCGTATCCGATCACTTTGAGTTGTTGGTCGAAATCGGCGGGCAATTCGGCCACCGGCTTGTCGATATCGCGCGCGGCGTAGTTGAGCATGTTGCGCAGCAGGAGCTCCGCGACCGGATCGGTGCCAAGGTTTTCGCGGATCTTCAGCGTGTTGAAGATAAAGCGGCCCGCGCCAAAGTTGTAGGAAGCAGTCTGGATGACCGAGGCGTAGCCAAACTGCGCGCGGATGGCTGCGGCGATCAGGTCGTCCGGCACAGGAGCGCCCGCGAGGCCATACCCTCCCTGCGGAATGATGTTTCGATAGAAGGTATAATCGAGAATGCCCTGCGCGGGGAGTCCGGCAAAGACCGGATGCGGCAGCGCAAACGTATCGCCGCGATAGTAGCCCGCACAGACATCGATCCAGGTCAGCGGCCCCTTGGTGGCGAGCGGCAGGAACGCCAGGGGCTGGTCGCCACGCGCAAAGACAGCCGGGGACAGGAACACGACCGCAGACCCGCGGGCCATGCGTTGCGCCAGTTCACGGAAGGCCGCCAAGTCCCCGCCGCCAGTGCCCACCAAAATCAATTCGCGCTGGGCGGGCGCGGCCGACGAGTATGGACGGGAGCGGATCTTGTGATCGGCAAGCCACTTGGCCAAACCCTCGTCATTGCCCCACAGCACGACTTCCCGATCCACAGCAGGCATGTCAGCGAGGTTAAAGACGTTGAACGGGATCGCCCCGCCCGTCGCCGCCGCGCCGCGCTCGAACTGGACGAGGAACTTGTATGCGCCGGTCGGGCCGCTCACCGGCACTTCACGCGAGAATACCTCCCGCACCAGCGGCGGTTCGCCCGACGTTTTCGGATCGGGCACGTCGAGGGTGATTTTCTCCTCGAGCATCCGTCGGCCATCGGGCGCGACGACTTCGATGCGGACCGGATAGCTTCCGGGGCGCAATGCATCGAGGTTCGAGAGGACCGCCTCCAGTTTTAATTTCCCGCCGCTGGAAATGTTCACCGGCTCGGCGAACAGGCACCAGCGCACCGGCGCGGTCACATCGTTTTGAAGTTCCACCACGCCGGGCTTGAACTCGCGGAAGTTGTTCAGCAGCCCGCAGCCGTTGAAATCGGAATCCGGCAGCGCGCAGAATTGATAACCCGCCAGATACGGATTCGCCCGCAGGGCATTGCTGCTCTCGAGGCGCAGTTTGACCATGTTGCGCTCGCTGTCGGTGAAGTAATCTTCGGGGCTGGTCCAGATGCGGCCGAGATTCCATTTTTCCCAGTCGCCCATGAACTGCTCAAGCTTGTCGCGGTAGTAAACCGCATCGTCCGCACCGGCAGCCCCCATCTGCTCATAATGCCGGGCAAGTCGCGGCAGGTTGACGGCACAACCGGCACCACTCTCGCTGATCACAATCTTTCGTCCTGGCAATGCGTGCTTGCCCAAGGTGCGCATCAGTTCGATTTGCACGGCGGTAAACGGCACCGGCTGGTAGGGATGGACGTCCGCTTTGATCGGACCCAGGTTGTTCCACATCGGGCCGCAACCATCGGGATAGTTGAAAGTGGGGCCATCCGGGGACTCGCTCCCCATCAGGCATTGCCAGCCGGTCGCGCCCGGATTGCTGAGCGACCCTTGGGAAAGCTGCAGGTCGAGGCCGCCGCTGGCAAGCCAGACCAAGCGCGTGTCATCCAAATACTTCACCAGCGGCAGCGTCTGCACCGCGTGGCTGAACAGGGGGCCGGGCCACTGCTCGTTGAGCAGACACCAAATAACAATACTCGGATGATTGCGATCACGGCGGATGACCCCGGAGAACGATGCGTCGAATCGGCGAGGCAGTTCCGGCGATGGGACGATCTGAATGGCCCCGTAATGCTCTTGCTGGACCAAAATGCCCAGTTCATCGAAAAGATCGAGGTCCCTTGCCCGCAGGCCGCCCCAGATCACGCGAATGGTGTTCAACCCCATTGCCTTCGCCGCCACAAGGTCGCGCCGCAGATAGTCTTCGCGCGGCGGAAGACGAAAGCCGACCGGGTAATGCGGCAGGAGGACCACGCCCTGCATATAAATGCGTTTGCCATTCAGGCGGAAGGCGTCGTTCTCGTAGCGGAAGTCCCGGAAGCCGCAGCGGGTGGTCTTCTCATCGACTGACGGAGATCCGGCCACTCCGGCTTGGGCGGCGACGCGGTAGAGAAAAGGATCCTCCAAGTCCCACAGCCGGGGCTGGGCGACGACCAGCGAGGCGCGCACCACCGTGTCGCCCGGCGGCAACTCCTGTGTGAGCAGGGCGACATTGAGCGTCTCGCCACTGTTGGCCGACCCGACGGCAAAACGCACAGCGGTCGGGAGCGGTTTGTTTCCGGCATTGCGGAGGCTGGCCTCAATCTGAATGCGCCCGGTTTTCCAATCGGGCTTCACATACAGGTTTTCCACCCGCACCACGGGCGTTGCCAGCAGTTCAACCGTGTCCACGATGCCACCGACATTGTAGGTCTTCCCTGGCGTGATGGGGGAGAACCTCAAATTGTTAGGAATTTCACTCCGTTTGATGCCATCCACGCCATCTTCCGTAGGGTTGAGCACGCGGACGGCAAGTCGATTGGTCATGCCGGGCTTGAGCGCATCCGTCACGTCGAACTCAAAGGGATCCTCGGAGCCTTCGTGCTGGCCGATGCGCACGCCGTTGACCCACACCTCGGCCAGATGATCCACCGCCCAAAAGCGCAGGACAAAACGCCCTTGGTCATGCGGGTTGGCCGGCGCTGTGAACTCCTTCCAATACCATGCCACGCCATGATAATTCGGAAAGACATCCTGGATGATCCACGGCACCTTGGTCGGCTTGGCCTCGGGACGCGGGGCGTTGAACCACTGCTCCGTGCGGCCAATATTATTGGGATCGGTAGCGAGCAGCCACCCTTCGCCATCGAGCGATGTCACGAGCGTCGGCTGCGCTCCGAGCGTTGCCGTCTTGGGCGCGGGCACAGCCAATGGTTCCCCGCCGTCGTCATTCAGAACGGCGAAGCTGAGTGTCGCGGGTTGCAGGGGTCGGTCGCCGAGCGGGCCGGTGATCGTGGGCTTGCAGGTGAGCCGATAGTAACCCGCCGGCAGCGGCAGGCGCAGCGTCTGCTTGAAGCCGCCTGCGGAAGTCAATTCCACCGGCGCGACGGCGGGCGTCTTGCCGGTCAGGTCCACGCATTCAAAGGCGGCCCTGCTCGCGACATCGCTTTTCCCGATCGCCCCGTCCCCGAAGCTCACTTCGATGGCTGGCTGGTCGGGAAGTTTGAAGATCCGGTCCGGAGACGCGGCGCTCAGACGCGCGCTGGCATTATTCGCCCAGGCCTCCAACTTCTGTTCCGGCGTAACCTCTGGCAGGATTTCGCTCAACGCCCGATTCCAAATGCGAAACCCGGAGAGGGCCCCGTTGAAGCATCGCCCTTCGTCCTCAAAGCCCAGCCCGACGCGAAAAGTCAGCGGACTGGGGGCGACCGGCACGGTTGCGGCGATGCTCTCCAACAGCACGCCGTTGAGGAAGACCTTGAGTTCTTCCGGCGATTTCACAATCGCGACATGCTGCCATTGCCCGGCCACCAGCTTGATCGGCTTGGTGTTGATCCATCCGCCCGATGAAGACGGAATCGCCAGCAATTGCGCTCCATCCGCGCCGATGCGGTAGCTGAACGCGTAGCAATTGGTATTGCCCGCGTCCTGCTGGAGCACCAAGCCCCCGCCGGACGTATGGTTGCCAAAGATGTTCGCATTCGCAGCTTGTTGCGCGGCGGGCCTCACCCAGCACTCGATGGTGAACTCGTTGCTCAGCGCGGGCAGCTTGGCATCGGCTTCCACCCAGTCGCCGACGCCGTCGAACACCAAACCGGCCCGCCCGTCCAAAGCCTCGAAGCGGGGATTGCCATGCAACGTGCCGTGAAGGTTTTGCCCGGAACTGTCGCTCGCATCCTTATCTAATCGATATTCGAGAAGCAAGCCGTCGGCCGGTGGCGTTGGCGGAACCGGGGTGGTCTCCGCGGCCAAGGCGGAGACGGCGAGCGCGGCAAGGATTGTCAGTCTGGCGAGGGTGGTTTTCATTCGTATCCGATGGCTTTGAGTTGTTGCAGAAAATCAGCGGGCAGATCAACTGGGGCTTTGTCGAGATCGCTCGCGGCGTAGTTGAGCAAATTGCGAAGTATCAACTCCGCGACCGGATCTTTGCCGAGTTCATCGCGGATGCGCAGGGTGTTGAAAACAAAACGTCCGGCTCCGAATGGGTAGGATGCCATTTGCACCACCGAACCGTAGCCGACCTGCGCGCGGATGCCGCCGACGATCAACTCATCGGGAACGGTCGCATCCTTCAAGCCGATGCCACCTTGCGTGATGATGTTGCGGAAAATGGTATAGTCGAGGATGCCGCCGGATGGCAGGCCATCGAAGACCGGATGCTTCGCGGCAAAGGTGTCCCCGCGATAGTAGCCGCCGGAGTCGCTGGGAGTGAGCGTGCCTTTGTTGGCCAGCGGCAGGGCCGCCAATTGCCGGCTCTCCACTGCCACGTTTGCAAAACCGCCGAGCAGTCCCGCACCACCCACTGCCATCTGATCCGGCGAGAAGACCGATGGAGTCAAAAAGATAACCGTCGATCCGCGGGCCATCCGCGTGGCCAGCGCTTTGAACGCGGCGGCGTCGCCGCTGCCATTCCCGACAAGGATCAACTCCCGCTTGTCGGTTTCCACCGGAGTGAAGGGACGCGTGCGGATGCCATGATCCGCCAGCCAGGCGGCCAGTTCATTGTCCTTTCCCCATAACACCACTTCCGTGTTAACTGCCGGCATCGCCTTGGCATCGAAGACTTGGAACGTGATTTTCTCCCCGGCGGCGGCGACGCCTTGTTTGAACTCGACGATGAACTTGTAGGTGCCAGTAGGGCCATCGATTTTCACTTCTTTGGAAAGCACTGGATGCACGAACTCCGGACGCTCCTCCCACGTGGGGATCTTGACGACGAGATCCTCTTCAAAAACCCGGCGGCCATCCGGCGCGACGACCATCGCACGCGCCGCATGATCTCCCGGCGGCAGGACATCCAGATTCGAAAGCACGGCCTCAAGCTTCACCGTGGAGCCGCTGTATAGGTTCACCGGCCCGGCAAACAAGGACCAGCGCACCGGAGCGGTGAGATCGTTCTGAAGCTCGACGACGCCTGGTTTATACTCGCGGAAAAGATTGAGCAGGCCGACGCCGTTGAAATCCGAGTCCGGCCCGGCGCAGAAGAGATACCCCGCAAGGTGCGGATTTGCGCGAAGCGCATTGCCGGTTTCACGGCGGAGTTTGAGCATGTTCCGTTCGCTGGCGACGAAGAAATCCTCGGGACGGGTCCAGATGCGATTGAGTTTCCATGCTTCCCAATCAGTTAGAAATTCATCCAGCCGGGCCCGATAATAACGGGCGTCCTCGGCGTGAGTGGCTCCCATTTGTTCATAAAGACGGGCGAAACGCGGAAGGTTCACCGCACAACCGGTGCCGATCTCGCTGATGACGATCTTGCGTCCGGGAGCGGTGGAGCCAAGCGTGCGCATGCGTTCGATCTCCGCGGCGGTGTGGGGGATGGACTGATAGGGATGCAGGTCGGCTTTGGCCGGACCAGTGCCGCCAACCATCGCGACGTAGGCGGGCCACGTGAAGGGGATCTTCGGACCATCCGGATTTTCGTTGCCCATAAGGTGCTGCCATTCCTTCGCTCCCGGATTGCTCAACGAGCCTTGCGAGAGATCGAGGTCGAACCCGCCGCTGTTGAGCCAATAGACGCGCGTGTCATCCAATTGCTTCAACATAGGCAGCGAGTCAACGGCATGGCGGAATTGCTGGCCATCGAGTATCTCGTTCAGCACACCCCAGATCACGATGCTGGGATGATTCCGATCGCGGCGAATGACTCCGCCGATGGAGTCATCGAACCGGCGGGGCATCGCGGGGCCGTCCGTCATGTGAACCGCGCCGTAATGCTCCTGTTGAACCAAGATGCCGAGTTCATCGAACACGTCGAGATCCCGCGCCCGGAGGCCGCCCCAAATGATGCGGCAGATGTTCAACCCCATCGCCTTCCACGCCACCACATCGCGGCGCAGGTAGTCTTCATTTGGTGAAACCCGAAAACCGACCGGATACATCGGCAGCATCAGCGCGCCTTGCAGATAGATGCGCTTGCCATTGAGTTGAAAGGAGCCGTCCTCGTAGCGGAAATCGCGGAAGCCGCAGCGCGTTGACCTTTCATCGATGGAAGGCGAACCCGCGACGTTGGCAAGAACGCTCACGCGATAGAGAAACGGATCGTCCAGCGACCAAAGCCGCCACTGGGGAACCATCAACTCTCCGACGACGATCGTGTCGCCCGGAGGTGCTTCGGATTCGAGAACGATGGCCTGAATCGTCTCTCCTTCCTTGGCCGGAGCGATGGCCATCCGCGTCAAAACCTTGAGCGGATTTTTACCGGCATTGCGCAGGGTGGCCACTACCTGCGCGCGGCCGGTTTTCCAATCCGGGATGACATGAAGATTCTCCACTCGCACGGACGGGACGGCCAGCAGTTCGACCGAGTCCACGATGCCGCCGACATTGTAAATCGTCGCCGCCCGGAGCGGATAGGTTTTTGCGCTCCGTGGGACGTCGCCCAATGAAATGCCGTCGATGGGTTCATTGGTTGGATTCAACACGCGGACTGCGAGGAGATTGGCCTGGCCGGGTTTCACGGCATCGGTCACATCCAGTTCAAAGGGAGCCTCCGGCCCCTCGTGCTGGCCGACGCGGATGCCATTGACCCATACCTCGGCAAGGGAATCGACCGCGAGAAAACGCATGATATATCGGCCATCCGCATGAGGATTTGCAGGCGCGGTGAACACCCGCCAATACCAGGCGACGCCGTGATATTCCGGAAAAACATCCTGGATGATCCACGGCACCTTGGTGGGTTTCGCATCCGCAGTCGGTGCGTTGAACCATTGTTGCTCGCGTCCCGTGTTTTGTGGATCGGTGGCGATTTTCCAATCATTGCCATCGAGATTCAGAGTCACTGCGGGTTGCGAGCCGTGGGGGGCGTCCTTTGGCGGCACGACCTGAACGGTAAGTGCAGGGACAGCGGCAAGGGGCTGGGAAATTTGAATGGAAAGCCCGATGGCATCTTTATCGGGACCGTTCTCACCGGCCCATATGAGGAAATCGAGTGTTTCGTTTTCCTGGAGATCCAACGCCGACACTTCACGCATATAAGCTCCATCGGCGGGGATGCCTTTTCCATCGAATAAAATCGTTTGCTGCGGCGTGCCGAAATTGCGCAGCACATAGATCATCGCACTGGCCTCCGGGTGCAGGCGGATCGCCGAAACATCCACGCCATAAGCGGCGGAAGCCGGTGCCGTCCAGCGCACACAGGCGACATCCGCCTCCCCGATATGGCCGGATTGACCCTCCGCATACCCGGGGTGCACGAGCACGCTGCCTGGCGGGACGGCAAATCCATAGATGCCCACGGGACCAGTGGATGCATTCCGTGCGATCAGCGGAGCATTTGCAGGATGATCCTTGGCTGCCCAGCCACGCAGTCCCGCGAGACCAAGAAGATCTTGGGCCGGTGAGAGCGGGTTGAAAGTTGGTGATCCATAGGTGCTAAACCCGAAACTCCATGTTCGGTCATTTGCTTCATGGGCGGGGAAATCCCGGGCCAGATTCCAGTCCGTTTTGTTTTCACCGTTTGCACAGTGAATCATCATGAGAAAAGGACACAATATGCGGATCCAGAGCTTAGGCATACTTTTCACGAGCAGGTGTGTGATGGCTCTCATTCGTATCCGATGGCTTTGAGCTGTTGGTCGAAATCCGCAGGCAGAGGGGCAGGAGATTTACCGGCATCAGGCGCGGAAAATTTCAGCAAATTGCGAAGCAGCAACTCGGCCACCGGATCCTTGCCGAGGTTTTCGCGGATCTTCAGCGTGTTGAAGACGAACTTGCCCGCGCCGAATCGGAACGCGGCGGTTTGCACGTTCGAGCCATAGCCCATTTGGGCACGGATGCCGCCAACGATCAGATCGTCCGGTGCCTCGATGCCCGACAATCCCGGGCTCCCATGGCCAATGATGTTGCGATAGAGCGTGTAGTCGAGGATTCCGCGTCCGGGCAACCCGTCGAAAATCGGATGACCGGTTCCAAAAGTATCACCCCTGTAGTAGCCGCCAGCGAGATCGAGAATTCCGAGCGTTCCCTTGGTTTTCAGCGGGAGCCAGCCCAGAGGTTGGTCCGCGCGGGCAAAGACCGCCGGGGACAGGAAGATCACGGTCGAGCCGGTGGCGATGCGTCGCGCAAGATCCTGAAAGGCGGGCAGATCACCTCCGCCATTCCCGACCAAGATAACTTCGCGTTTAGAGCTCTCGCCGGGCACATAAGGTCGGGTGCGGATTCCATGTGTTGCCAGCCATGCCGCCAGTTCAGGATCGGCTCCCCAGGGCACGATTTCCCCATCGACTTCAGGCATCTCGGCCGCATCAAAAACCCGGAAGCTTGTCTCGCCGCCCGAGGCCACGGCGCCACTCTCGAAACCAACCCGCACCTGATAGATTCCGGATGGGGAATGGACCGGCAGGTCTTTGGTGAAAAGGGGGCGGACCCATGGCGGTTCCCCGTCTTTGGGCTGTGGCGGAACGTTCACGTTCAGTAATTCGTCGAGCATCCGCGTGCCATCGGGAGCGGACACCTCAACACGCACGGGATAATCACCGGCAGGCAGGGCGTCGAGATTGGATAGCACGACGTCGATCTTCACGGTTCCACCGCGATAGATATTCACCGGATCCACAAACAGCGACCATCGCACCGGGGCCGTGAGATCCTGCTGAAGGTCCACCACGCCGGGTTTGAACTCGCGGAAAAGGGTTAGCATCCCGACGCCGTTGAAATCGGAATCGGTGAGCGCGCAGAAGTAAGAGCCTGCGAGGTGCGGATTTCCGCGCAGGGCATTGCCGGTTTCCCGGCGGAGGTTCAGCATGTTCCGCTCGCTGTTGCGGAAGAAGTCTTCCGGCTGGCTCCAGACTCGGGAGAGTTTCCATGCATCCCAATCGGCCATGAACTTGTCGAGTTTGTCGCGAAAATACACGGCATCGTCGGCACCGGTTGCTCCCATCTGCTCATAGTGGCGCATGACCCGCGGCAGGTTGATCGCGCTGCCGGTGCCGATCTCGGTGATCAGGATCTTGCGGTCCGGAGCCACGGAGCCGAGTGTGCGCATGCGCTGGATCTCGGCGGCGGTGTGGGGAACGTTCTGGTAGGCGTGGATATCGGCCTTGATGTCGCCCTTGTTATCCTGCATTGACATATAATCCCATGGCCAGACGAGTTCGGGGCCGTCGGGCCGTTCGCTGCCCATCAAGTGCTGCCATGTGGTGGCACCCGGATTGCTGAGCGAACCGATGTGCATTTGCAGATCAAAGCCGCCGCTGTTGAGGAAGTAGGGGCGGGTGTCGTCGAGGGATTTTACGAGCGGAAGGATTTGCACCCCATGACGATATTGCGGGCCGTCCCAGATTTCATTCATCACGCCCCACATGACGATGCTCGGGTGGTTGCGGTCGCGGCGGACCATGCCGGAAATGGAGGCGTCGAACCTGCGCCCAAGCTCCGGGGAGGGAGCCATGTGAATGCCGCCGAAGTGCTCCTGCTGGACCATGATTCCCAACTCATCGAAGAGATCGAGGTCGCGGGACCGCAAGCCGCCCCAGATGAGGCGGATCATGTTCAGACCCATCGCCTTCGCAGCCACGAGGTCGCGGCGCATGAACTCCTCGCGCGGAGACACGCGATGACCAATCGGGTAGTGCGGGAGGATGAGTGCGCCCTGCAAATAGATGCGCTTGCCGTTCAGGCGGAAGGCATTGTTTTCAAAACGGAAATCCCGGAATCCGCAGCGTGTGGATTTTTCATCGAACGATGGTGAACCCGCTGCCGCGACCTGCACGCTCACGCGGTAGAGGAATGGATCTTCCGGACTCCAGAGGCGGACATCCGGCGCTGTCACTTCGCCCTCGATCCGCGTGTCTCCCGGCGGAATCTCGCGTTGATACGCGGCGGCATCGAGTCCTTCGCCACCGAGGGCAGGAGAGATCGTGAAGCGTGTTGTCACCTTGACCGCGCGGTCGGAAGCATTTCGCAAGTTTGCCTCGATGCGGACGCGACCGGTTTTCCAATCCGGTTTGACGGAGATGTTTTCCACGCGGACTGATGGCACTGCGAGAAGTTCGACCGAGTCCACGATGCCGCCGACATTGTAGATGGTGCCCGGGCTGAGCGGATAGTGTTTCGCGCTGCGGGCCGTGTAGCCGAGCGCGATGCCATCGATCGGCTCGTGGGTCGGGTTGAGCACGCGCACGGCGAGTTGGTTGTTGGCTCCGGGCTTGATGGCAGCCGTCACATCAAACTCAAAAGGATCCACAGAGCCTTCGTGCTGGCCGACTTTCTGCCCATTTACCCACACCTCTGCAAAATAATCCACCATCTGAAACCTGAGAATATACCGGCCTCCGGCAGCTGTATTCTTGGGTGCGGAAAACTCCCGCCAATACCATGCGACGCCGTGGTAGTTGGGGAAAATGTCCTGGATGATCCATGGCACTTTGGTGGGCTTGGCATCCGCAGTCGGGCCGTTGAACCACTTTTCTTCACGTCCGACATTTTTGGGATCAGTGGCGATTTTCCATGCCTCTCCATCGAGCGATGTCACTAGCGTTGCCAGCGTGCCTATTTCCGAGGCCTCGACCGGTGTGCCTGCTGTGATGTGCCCCGCCGAATCGCCGAGCACGGAAAACGTGAGGGTGACCGGGCTCAGATCCCGCATGCCGTTTGGTCCGGTGACCGACGGGCGGCTGGTGAGCCGGTAATATCCGCTTGGCAAATCCAGCTTGAAGGTCGAAGCAAATTGGTTCTTCGCATTAAGCTCCAAGCCGGGGACCGGAAAGGATTTGCCGGTATCATCCACGCAATCGAAGGTGGAGCGGATCGGAGGCCCGTCCACTGCGGCAAAGCTGGCCTTGATGGACGGAGGATTCGCGGCATTGAAAATACGCGAGGGATCCAGAGCTTCGAGGCTCACGCTGGAATTGTTGACCAGCGCCTCGAACCGCTGCTCCGCCGTGACCTGTGGCTCGATGGCAGTCAGCGCGCGATTCCAGATTTTCAGACCGGAAAGCGCGCCACGGAAGAAACGGTCTTGTGACTCAAAGCCCTGCCCGATGCGGAAGTTCACCGGGCCTTGCACGACGCCGTGCGCGGCCGGCACCGCATCCACCAAAACGCCGTTCAGGTAAAACTTCAGATTCTTGGCTGATTTGACAATTGCGACATGTTGCCAGCGATCAGCGGCGAGTTGAATCGGCTTGGTGGATGTCCATGCTCCAGCGCCATTGCCCATCACGAAAGCAAAGCGGTTCGTGTTGCCGCCGTCCTGCTGGAGCACCATGCCGGTGCCTCCGGCACCGTGGTTGCCAAAGATATCCGCGTTGACCGTTTGCTGCGCATCCGGCCGCACCCAGCCTTCGATGGTGAATTCCTTCCTCAACTCGGGAAGAGCCGTCCCGGTGTCCAACCAATCTCCGGTGCCATCAAAAACGAGGGCGTTCCTGCCATCGACCGCCGCGAAGACCGGGTTGCCATGCACGATCACTTCCCGGCTCGCACCCGCGAGATCCTTTGCATCCGCACCTAACGGAAAATCGATGAGCACGCGCGGTTTCGCCAGTTCCGGATCAGCGGGTGCGATTTGCACGGCGAGGCCGGTGGCATCATTGCCCGGCCCGTGCGCCGCCCACACCGCAAAATCCAGCGTGTCCTTTGCGGCCATCGAAAGCAAGGGCTCGGAAAACTCCACTCCGGCACCCGGCGGCACATCCCTTCCCGGCATCAGGATTTCCTGATCCGGCTTGCCGAGCTGCCTGATGACAAAACCCGTGGTGCTGGCCGCGGGATCAAGTCTCCTGAGCGCGGCGTTCACCTGATAGATCCCATCGGCAGGCGCGACCCATCGCACATACACCACATCCGATGCATCGGTGCGTCCGACCGCAGGTGCGGCAAACCCGGGATGCACCACAACCTCGCCCGCAGGAACGGTGAACCCCGACGCCCCCGCGGGAGCATTGGTCATGTTCTTCGCAACAAACGGGAAAGTCCCGGCTTCCACTGCCCAGCCATTGAGCCCGGGCACCGTGAGGATGTCCTTCGCCGCAGGCAATGGCGTGAGGGTTCTTCCTCCATAAGTGCTGAATCCATAGAACCACGGACCATTCGGATTTTGTTCGGCGCTGAAATCCGCGGACAAGTTCCACGATCCCGCTTTTTCCGCCGCGTTTGAGAGGGTCGAGGCGGACAGCAAGAGAAGCGCTAGTTTCAAAAAGCGGCGGGACTTCTTCGGTGATTCCTTCCAGACACTCATTATGAAAACGATACTGGAGACCGGCCTTCTTTCTTACTATCTGTTTTAAGTCTGAAAACCCATGGAAAAGCTTCCGCTGCGCCAAATATGGATTCCGGGGCCGTCTGGTGATTTGTCGATTTTTAACTGCTACTGAAAAACCGGATCATTCCCGGTTTCCTCAGTGGTTCCCAGTGAATCATTGGTTTTCAAAGCGGGTGTTCCAGTATGAAGTGTCTTCAGTATCCATGATCCTTTCGTGAAATTTTGTGTTTTTCGTGGTTCATATTCCTGATTTTGGCCTTAAACCACGCGCATGTCTATCCGCACTCGTTTCGCTCCTTCGCCCACCGGCTATCTTCATGTCGGCGGTGCCCGCACCGCGCTTTTCAGCTGGCTCTTCGCCCGCAATCACGGCGGAGCGTTTATCTTGCGCGTTGAGGACACCGACGAGGCCCGCAACACGGAGGAGGCGCGGCAGGCGATCTTCGACGGCATGTCGTGGCTCGGCCTCGACTGGGATGAGGGCCCGGACAAGGGTGGAAATTTCGGCCCGTATTTCCAAAGCGAGCGCAGGGACATCTATGATAAGTGGTTTGAGAAACTCGCGGCCGCCGACCGCGTCTATCAGGACGCTGGCGCGTGGCGTTTCCGCTTCGAACGCAAGCCGGTGACGATGAATGATCTCGTCTGCGGCGAGGTCACCATTGACTATCGCGATGAATCGAACACTCCGGATATGGTGGTGAAACGTTCGGACGGGAGTTATGTGTTTCATTTCGTGAACGTGGTGGACGATTTGGAAATGGAGATCACCCATGTGATCCGCGGCGAGGATCATTTGATGAATACGCCCAAACATTTGCAGCTCATCGAGGCTTTAAGTGGCACAGCTCCGCAATACGCGCACATTCCACTGATCCTCAATCCGGACGGCTCCAAGATGTCGAAGCGCGATGCCGGAGCGGCCGTGGGCGATTATCCGCGCCAAGGCTTTTTGCCGGGCGCGGTGGTGAATTTCATCTCGTTGTTAGGTTGGAATCCGAAGACCGATGAGGAGATCTTTACGATGGATGAATTGGTGGGGCGCTTCTCGCTGGAAAACGTCAACCGTGCGCCAGCCCGCTTTGATTTCGAGAAATGCAAGTGGGTGAACCAGCAGCATCTGATGAAGCTGGGGATCGAGGATTTCGCCGTGGCCGCGAAGCCGTTTGTGCAGGATGCCAATCTGCCGATCAGTGAAAATTACACGGCAGTCATTGCGGCGGTGAAGGAAAAGGTGCGGACACTGGGCGAGGTGCCGGCAGCTGTGGATTTCCTGATGCAGGATGAATTTTCCTATGATGATGAAGCCGTCGCCAAGGCGCGGGGAAATGCCGCGGCAAATGGATTGTTGGTGGAACTCGCGTGCGGCTTTGATGCGATCACCGATTGGTCGGCGGATGCGGCGAAGGCAGTGCTCAGCGAGGTGGCCAAAGCCGCAGGTGCCAAGCCGGGCCAGTTGATGTTTCCCCTGCGTGTCGCGCTTTCGGGCCGCGGCCATGGTCCCGACCTCAGTGATATCCTCAACCTGTTGGGAAAAGACCGGTGTGCCAGGCGCGTGCGGAGGTTTGCGGGAATGTGACCGGACACAGGAGATGAATGATGAACAGCCATAGATCTGGATTTTTTCATGCGGGAGGCCTTGACCTTGCGCGTGTTGGGGAAATAGGGTCCGCCCGGTTTTCCTCCGTCACGCACCAGACTTCTGCCACATGAACATCCACGAATACCAGGCCAAGGAACTTTTCGACCGCTTCGGCGTGCCAAGCCCCAAGGGAAAAGTCGCATCCACACCCAAGGAAGCTTTTGACGCCGCCAAGTGGCTGGCCGTTAAAAACCTGGTGGTCAAGGCTCAGGTCCACGCTGGCGGTCGTGGCAAAGGGGTATTCAAGAGCGGCTTCAAAGGTGGAGTGCATCTTGTGAAATCCCCCGATGAGGTGCGTGATCTGGCTGGCAAAATGCTCGGCGAGGTGCTCGTCACCAAACAAACCGGCGAGGACGGCCGGCTCGTCCGCAAGGTGATGGTGACCGAGTCCGTGGACATCAAAAACGAGCTTTACCTGGCCATCCTGCTGGACCGCCAATCCTGCCAACCGGTCATCATCGTTTCCACCGAAGGCGGCATGGACATCGAAGAGGTCGCCGAAAAATCACCAGAGAGAATCCTCCGCGAGTTTGTCAATCCGCTCGCCGGCCTGCAGGCCTATCAGGTCCGCAAGCTTTGCCAAAACCTCGGCCTCACCACCACCGCGCGCCAGTTCGGCCGCTTGCTCCACTCGCTCTACAAACTGTTCATCGACTGCGATTGCTCGATGGTCGAGATCAACCCGGTGGTCATCACCACCGACGACCACGTCTATGCGCTCGATGCGAAGTTCAATTTCGATGACAACGCGCTTTACCGCCATCCGGAAATCCAGGCGATGCGCGACAAGGACGAAGAGGACCCACGCGAGGTGGCCGCTTCGGAATATGATCTCAACTACATCGGTCTCGATGGAAACATTGCCTGCCTCGTGAACGGCGCGGGCCTTGCCATGGCCACCATGGACATCATCAAGCACCACGGCGGCGATCCGGCGAACTTCCTCGACGTCGGCGGCGGTGCCTCCAAGGAGCAGGTGGCCGCAGCATTCAAGATCATCCTCGGCGATCCCAAGGTGCAGGGAATTTTCATCAACATCTTCGGCGGCATCATGGACTGCAATGTCGTCGCCGAGGGAGTCGTCGCCGCAGCCAAGGAAACCGGCCTTTCATTGCCGCTCGTCGTGCGCCTTGAAGGCAACAACGTCGATGCCGGCAAGGCCACCCTCGCCGCCTCCGGCCTCAACATCGTCTCTGCCGATGGCATGGACGACGGCGCGAAGAAGATCGTCGCCGCAGTTCAATAACTCTTTTCGGATCACTGATCACTGATCACTCACCACTTCTTAAAATGGCCATCCTCATCGACGAAAACACCAAGGTCCTCGTGCAGGGCATCACCGGCGCCTTCGGTGCGCGTCACACCAAACTCTCGCTCGAATACGGCACCCAAATCGTTGGTGGCGTCACTCCCACCAAGGGCGGACAGATTTTTGAAAACACGGTGCCTATTTTCGACACAGTCGGAGAAGCCGTGAAGGAAACGGGAGCCACCGCCTCCGCGATTTTCGTGCCGCCGGCCTTCGCTGCCGATGCCATTCTCGAAGCCGCCGATGCCGGGGTGAAGCTTATCGTCTGCATCACCGAGGGCATCCCGGTCATGGACATGATGCGCGTGAAAGCCATGCTTGCCGGATCGAAGTCCCGCCTTGTGGGTCCGAATTGCCCGGGGCTCGTCACACCCGGCCGAGGCGAGCACAGCCATGGCGGTTGCCGCATCGGCATCGCACCTGGATACATTCACAAGCGCGGCAACGTCGGCGTGGTTTCACGTTCCGGCACACTCACCTATGAGGCCGTCTGGCAGCTCACCCAACTCGGCTATGGCCAGAGCACCTGCGTCGGCATCGGCGGTGATCCGATCAACGGCACCTCGCACAAGGATGTTTTGGAAATGTTCAACGACGATCCGGAAACCGAAGTCATCATCATGATCGGCGAGATCGGCGGCAATGCCGAGGTTGAGGCAGCTCGCTGGGCCAAGGAGCATTGCAAAAAGCCGATTGCCGGCTTCATCGCCGGGGCCACCGCGCCTCCGGGGCGCCGCATGGGACACGCCGGTGCCATCGTCGGCGGTGAGGAAGACACCGCCCAGGCCAAGAAGAAGATTCTCGCTGATTGCGGCATCGCTGTGGCTGAAACACCGGGCGTGATGGCGAAGACACTGCTTGAGCGCTGGGGAAAGTGATTTGGTAAATTGCGCCCCTTTCTCCCCGGACGGCATGTGATTTTTCGCAAGGCCAATCAGGACATCGAGGCCGGGAAACTCATCGAGCTCTCAATCGACTCCAGTCGCGCCCGAACTCGGAATGCGAAAAGGAGGAGGCAGTAATTAGCATCGTGGCAATCAGGAGTCCGCGCATGCCATGAACCGTCGCTGGGCCTCGGCTTCCGGGTTGTGCGGTTTGGCCGCATTTTGGGTTTTGGTATCGGCAAGCAGTTCGTTGCGAAATTTGGATATGATTGCCTCGACCGGCCAGGAAGAAGCCTCGCCGAAGGCGCAGATGGTGCGGCCGTCGATCTGATAGGCCACGCTCTCCAGAGTGGCCACATCTTCCGGGCTGGCGTCGCCTGAGGCGAGGCGGTCAGAGATTTTTTTCATCCATGTGGAGCCTTCGCGGCAGGGCGTGCACTGGCCGCAGGACTCGTGGGCGTAGAACGCGTTGATGTTGTTGAGCACCCAGGACATTTTGCGCGAATCATCGATGACGATTACGCCGCCGGAGCCGGCCATCGAGCCGCAGGCGGCCAAGGTGTCGAAATCGAGCGGAATGTCCCAAAATGATAGTTCGCGTTCACTGCCGTCCGGGTTTTTGATTTTGAAGACTTCGTCGCAACGCAGGATTTTCGATGACGAGCCGCCAGGGATCACGGCTTTGAGTTCGCGACCGTCCTTGGGCCCGCCGCAGATGTCATAAATTAACTCACGCATGGTGAGTTTGCCGACCTCGACCTCGAAATAGCCGGGTTTTTTCACATCGCCGGAGACGCAGAGGATGCGGGTGCCGGTGTTGCGTGCCACGCCCAGCTTGGCGTATTCGTCGCCGCCCATGCGGATGATGTGCTTCACATGGCAGAGCGACTCGACATTGTTGACGATTGTCGGGCACATGTAGAGGCCGAGCGCGGCGGGGAAATACGGCGGCTTGATGCGCGGATACGGGCGCTTGCCTTCGAGCGATTCGATGAGGCCGGTTTCCTCGCCGCAGATGTAGGCGCCTGCTCCGCGGTGGACGTAGATCTCCAGATCGAAGCCGGAACCGAGCACATTCTTGCCGACAAAATTTTTCCCGCGTGCCTCCTCGATGGCTTTTTCCATGATCTTGGCCGCTTCTGGAAACTCCTCGCGCAGGTAGATGTAGGCGGTGTGTGCGCCGACGGCGAAACATGAGATCACCATGCCCTCGATGAGCTGGTGCGGATCCTGATGGACGATGTAGCGGTCCTTGAAGGTGCCGGGTTCGGACTCGTCGCCATTGCAGATCAGATAGACCGGCTTGGTGTTGTTAGGCGGGATGAAGGTCCACTTCATGCCCGTCGGGAAACCCGCGCCGCCGCGGCCGCGCAGGCCGGATTTCTTGACCTCCTCGGTGACGTCCTTCGGCTGCATGCCGAATGCTTTTTTCAAATCCTCGTAGCCGCCGTCGCGCTGGTAGCAGTCGATGGATGGATCCCAGCCCTCGCGGTCCACATTCTTGAAAATGAGCCGGTGCTCGCGCGGGTGGGGTGCTTTGGTGTAGGTGATCATGGAAATCAGTCGATGGAGGGAATGGCCTCCAGCATGAGGCCGTGCGGGACGAAGCGTTGGAAATCCCTGATGTTGCGGGTGGCGACGACCTCGCGTTTGGCGAGGGCTGCCGCGGCGATCATGCAGTCCGCATGCGAGCCACGGCGACGCCCGGTGATGTGAAACAGGCGAGATGCCAATTCCGCCTGTTCCTCATCGAATGGGCGGATGCCTCCCTCCAGGACCGCGCGCACGGCGTCCTTCTGGCTGTGGGAGTGCGGGCCGTTGAGAAACTCGGACCAAGCGACCGATGAGGCGGTGAGGACCCTGCCCTCCGACAACCATTCGCGGATGAGAGGCACCTGCGGCGAATGCGCGGTGACGATGTCGATCAGGATGTTGGTATCGAGATGAATCACGCTTCCCACCAGTATTTTTTGGCGTTTCGCTCGGCGACCATGGCACTGCGGTAAGTGGCGGCCTCATCTGCGGCAAGCCCGCCGCCGTTTTGGAGCCAATCCAAGGCCTCCAAGGGCTTGGGGGCACTGGCTTGCCGGTCCGAACGTTCCTTCATCTCGCGCACGGCGCGGCGGATCACCTCGGCCTTCGAGGTGTGCATGCGTTCGCTGAGTTCATCCAAGGCGTGAATGGTCCAGCCATCCAAGGCCATGCTTGTGCGGGTCAGTCTGTAAGTGGTTTCGCTCATGTGGTAATTAATGCCGTAATGAATTACCGGGTGCAAGTTTTTTTTCAACCGACCGGATATTTCGCCAGCAGTTCTTCGGCCTTGCCGGCGGCGACGGCTTCGTGGAAATCGTCGTTGACCATACAAACCGGAGCGGTGCCGCAGGAGGCGAGACACTCGGCGAATTCGACTGAAAAATTGCCGCATGGAGAAACGGCCACCGGGTGATGATGGGAATCCATTTGCGAGCGGTCGATGCCGGTGAGCTCGCACAACCGCTCCATCAACTCATAGGATCCGCCCATGGCGCAGGACAGGGTGCGGCAGACACGGATGTGGAATTTGCCCGGCGCGGTCTGGCGGAAGCCGGGATAAAAAGTGACGACTTCGAGCACCTTGATCGGTTCGAGATCGAGTTTGCGTGCCACCCATTCGATGGCGGGGGCGGAGATGTAGCCGAACTTGTGCTGGACGATGTGGAGCAGTGGCAGGGTGGCCGAGCGCTTGTTTTCGGGATAATGTGATATGCGCTCGTCCGCCTCGGTTTCGAGTTCCGGCGTGACTTCAAACGGCGGGAAAAACTTCGTGCCGGGCGTCTCGTGCGAGGCGACGTTTTCTTCAAGATGGGAAAAGGACATGGTTGTCACGTGGAGGTTTCCGAAAGGATTTACGATTCATTCGGTCAGCAGGGTTTCCAGATGTTCCATGACGGAGGTGGGGCCGACGTATTTATCACCTTCGTAGCTGGTTTTAATCAGTTTGCCTTCAATGTCGCAAAGAACCAGATTGGGGATGCCGCTGCCGGGATGGTTGAACTCCTTGCGGAATTTCTCCACCTTGGAGAGCTTGAGATGCGGCCAAGGCATTTGCTTGTCTCGCGCGTATTTCTCCATTGAGTCCTCATCTCGATCACTGCTGATCAGAATCACTTCGAAGGCATCGCTTTTTTTCTCATTGTAAAACTCGACCAGCGAGGGAGTGAATTTCTGGCAGGGACCGCACCAGGATGCAGTGTAATAAAACATATAATACTTTGCGGGCTTCTTCAGTTCCCTGAATGACTTGAGCGACTTGCCGCTCAGTTTCACCAGATTGCCGTCGAGAATCTTGTCGAACGCGCTCTCGGGACCGGAGTCGGCCGCTGCGGCCTCAGCTTCGGGCTGCCATTCCTCCAACAGCTTGGCGTCGTCCTCGCTGAGCACGGATGCCTTGAGTTTCACCTTGCGTCCGTCGCGCATCTTGAACTCGCCGGTTTTTTCGCCATCCGCATCAGCTACGGAGATGAGCTCGAGATCCGCCGTCTTGCCGTCGCTGCGGGTCCATGTGCGGAATTCGCCAAAGGCGGAAAGGGTGAAAAATCCAGCCAGCAGGAGTTGAAGTGTGGTTTTCATGGCAAGTGTGCTTGAGGGTGGAATCATCGGTCGCACTCGCCCATCACGAAATCGAGCGAGCCGAGAATGGCGGGGATGTCGGAAACCATGTGGCCCGGCAGCAGGCGTGAGGTGATGGACAAGTTGCAGAACGAGGGGCTGCGGATTTTGAGGCGGTAGGGAACTCCGCCGCCCTTGGAGTGGATGTAGAATCCGAGCTCTCCCTTGGGGTTTTCCGCGGCGAAATAAACCTCGCCGACCGGTGCGTCGATGCCCTGGGTGGCGACGATGAAATGATGGATGAGTTCCTCCATCGACATCATCACGCGTTCCTTGTCCGGCAGCATGCTTTTCGCCGCACCGATATTGACCGGGCCGGCGGGCATCGTATCGAGCACTTGGCGACAGATTTTCACCGACTGGCGCATTTCCTCCACCCGGATCTGATAGCGGGCGTAACAATCGCCTTCTTCCGCGATGGGCACGTCGAACTGATAGTTCTCGTATCCGAGGTAGGGGCTGTCCTTGCGCAGGTCGCGCGGCACGCCGGAGGCGCGGAGGTTCGGGCCGGTGAGGCCCCAGGCAATGGCGGATTCGCGGCTGATCACGCCGACATCGACCATCCGGTCGAGGAAGATTTTGTTCTTATCAAGCAGCTTGCAGATTTCCCCGATGGCCACTTCGCACTCGGTGAGAAATTTGCGCACGGCGGCCTCGAATCCTGGCGGCATGTCGCGGAGTTGGCCGCCGGCACGGGTATAGGAAGTGGTGAAACGTGCGCCGGTGAGCTGTTCGCAGAGGTTGTGGACTTTTTCCCGCTCCACCATGGTGTAGAGGAAAACCGTCATCGCGCCCACGTCCATGGCACAGACGCCCACGCCGAGCATATGGGAGGAAAGGCGGGCGAGTTCGCAGCAGAGAACGCGCAGGGCCTGGCCGCGCGGCGGCAGCGTCCAGTCCATGAGTTTCTCCACGGCGCAGGCATAAGCCACGTTGTTGGCGAGCGGTGCGAGATAATCCAGGCGGTCCGTGTAGGGCACAAACTGGTTGTAGTGCATGTTTTCGGCGATCTTTTCATCGCCGCGGTGAAGAAAACCGACATCCGGCTCCGCTTTGGCGATGACCTCGCCGTCGAGTTCTAAAACGAGACGCAGCACGCCGTGGGTAGCCGGGTGGGAGGGCCCCATGTTGAGCACCATGCGCTCGCCGACCAGGTCGTCGGTCTCCGCGTGGTAGCTTTCCGCAGCGCTTGCGGCGCGGGCGATGGTGTCTGGCGTTTCGATTTCGGTGGTGGAATTACTCATGCCGTTGCCGCACGAATAAGCACCCAAAGCCCTCCCTGCCGCAAGGGGTTTGTGATTTTTTTCATGCTGTGCCGCGGTCGTCGCGCTCGCGGAATTAGCGCGGCAAAACATCCACGCGTTGGGCATCCGGTGGGTTTCCAGCAGTGACTGATTCGTGGGACCGGACTGGCTGCCGGGGCAGTTCTGATTCTTCGGCAAACCCCTCCATCCGGGGGGGATCCGGCGCGGGCGCGGGAGGGACATCACGTTTTGCGGGAACGACCGCCACCGCAGCCTCGGCTGTTTGCCAGGCCAGAGCGGCTTCACGGATCAATCCTCGGGCGTGCTTTCCGGCGTTTTTGCGGTCGATCCAAGCCAGCAACTGGCGGCCCAGCCCCGGCGCTCGGGATTCCAGCAGGGCCACCATTTCCTCCTCGGTCAGCGGCTCCAGATCCACCACCACCTCGGAGAGGCGGTCGTTGAGTCCACTGCTGAGGCGGGGCAGGAACGCGCTTTCCCAGACGTCGAGATTGAGCGAGAGGATCGCATCGAAGCGTTCGGTGGCTTGGCGCAGGCTGCTGAGAAAGGCGGCCAGCTTGAGGGCCGCGTTTTCATCGCAGGAAAACCCATCCAGTTCATCGGCCACCAGCACGACGCGGGTCAGCAATGTGAGCATGCCCAACAGTGCCGCCAAGCGCTCCATCCGCACGCCGTCAGCCGCTTGGCCGCCGTGCACCGCGTCGGTGATCGCCCTGAGGCGCATTGGACTGTCCGCAGGGGTCGCCGCGAAGCGGAAAAAGAGATCCACCCAGTAGGCAATTTCGCGCACTGGGAGGTCGCAGCGCAGCGCCAATTCCAGACTGAGCCGTTGGCCGAGCACCTCGAAGTTCTCGCGCGCCCAGTGCGCGGTGGCTGCATTCGGATGGTGGAAATCGAAGGTCTCGATCGGGCGGGTGCGCAGCGCGGAGATTGCAGCCTCGCGGTCCTGGCAGGGCACTTCTCCCGAATTCACCAGCGGTTGCAGGGCGGCGGCAAACAAACGCCGCGATACCAGATCGAGCATGCAGAGCCCGCCGGATGCGGGCAGTTGGCGCAATAAACGCTGCACGATGTCATCGGTCACCGTGGAGGCATCGATCTGGCAGCCGAAGGCCGCGTGCAGCGGGATGAACACGTGGCTTGCTCCGAGTTGGTGCTGGATGCGTGAAAGCAAGTGGGTTTTTCCATGCCCGGCACGCGGTGCGCGCAGCAAAATACAGCGCCCCGGTTTCTCCACCGGTATGGATAAAATCCCATGCAGTGCCTCATAGGCCCGGCGGTTCACAGATGCCGCATGGGCTGCGGGCGGGCGCCCGAGTGATTCGAAAAGCAACTGGAAGGGATGTTCGCTGGCCATGGTTCTCAGTCGTTAGACTTGAGTGAAGCTGGCGGGCTTTTTGCGGCTTCACAAGTGCGCAGCCACCCACGCTGCGGATTCCTTCTGGCAATTCGCCGGTCCTCTGCTTGGATTCCGCCATGCAGTCCTATCTCGTCATGACCGTGCTCGGCAGCGACCGCCCGGGCCTTGTGAGATCCCTCGCCGATGCCGTGGCAAAACACGGCGGCAACTGGCTGGAAAGCCGCATGGCGCGCCTGGCCGGCCAATTTGCCGGAATCGTGCGCATCGAGTGCGAGTCCGCCGCCGTCGATGCATTACTGCGTGAACTGGAATCTCCCGGCATTCCTGGCTTGACCATCCATGCCGTGCGCGAGTCCGCCGGAAATCCACCCAGCCGCCGCACCCTCGGCGTGGAGGTCGTTGGCAATGACCGCCCCGGCATCGTGCGCGAACTCACCGCCGCGATCGCCAATGCCGGTGGCAACGTCGAGGAACTCACCACCGGCCTGGAAAGCGCGCCGATGAGCGGTCACCCGATGTTCCGTGCAAAAGGCGTGATTTCCATCCCGGAAAACGCCGAACCCTCCACTCTCACCGCCGCCATCGAGACCCTCGGCGGCGATCTCACCGTGGACATCACGGTTTAAAACGGCCAGATGATCGGGATCAGCAGGCAGGAGATGATCCAGCAGATGATGTTCAGCGGAATGCCGACGCGCAGGAAGTCGGAAAATTTGAAACCGCCGGGACCATACACCATCATGTGTGTCTGATAACCCATCGGGAGCGCGAAGGCGGTGGATGCGGCCACCGTCACCGCCATCACAAAGGGCCAGTGGCTCACCCCAAGGCTGTGGGCCAGAGTCACGACGATGGGCACCATCATCACCGCCGTGGCGTTGTTGGAAAGCACCTCGGTGAGCAGCACCGTCAGCAGGAAAACGCTCCACAGCAGAACCAGGGGCAGCCAGTCCGGGGCGACGAAGCCCTGTGCCATCATCACCATGCCCTCGGCCAGCCACTTCGCGGTGCCTGTGGACTGCATCGCCATTCCCAGGCCTAACAATCCGTAGAGCATCAGCAGCACCTGCCAGTCGATGCTGGCGTATGCCTCGCGTGGGGTGACGATTTTCGACCACAGCAAAACCAGCGCGCCGACCATCGCCGCGTAGTGGATCGGAATCTTCGGGATGATGGGAAACATGCCATTCTTGCCACCCAGCACATCCGTCAGGGTGGCGACGAGAACCACGCCGATCAGCACAGCCCATGCGACCCATGCGTGGTGCTGGGGCTTCTTGTTTTCCGTCGCCACCGGCACATCCTCAGGTGCGTCCGTCAGGACGAAGTCACGGGTGGCTTCGAGGGCTTCCAGATTGTTCTGCGGGGTGATGGCCAGCAGGGTGTCGCCGATTTCCAGCGGGATTTCTGCGAGTTGATGGGTGATGTTCACCCCGTTCCGGTGGACGGCCATGACCACGCAATTGTAGTGCTGGCGGAAGTCCGCGGCCGCCAGTGTCTGCCCGGCGAGCGAGGATTCATCGCGGATGACGAGTTCGGTCACCACGCCCTCGATGGTGGAAAGCAGGTTGGCCCCGATCTCGGAAAACAACTCGTCGGACTTGCCCTTGCGGCCCGCGCGACCGTGCAGGGCGATCAGGAAACGGTCGTTCTTTTCCACCGTCAGAGTGTTGAGTGCGTGCATTTCGCGCGCGCCCTGGCGGCGGACTTCCATGATGTGGATGTCCTTTCCGCGCTCGAAAAGCGGCGTTTCCCGCAGCGACCGGCCGACCAGCGGGGAGTTCTCGCCGATCAGGATGTGATAGAGCGGCGTCGTGCGGTCCTTGATTTCCAGGCTGCCGGAAATGGTCGTGCGTGAGGGGATCAGCTTCGGCCCGAAGATCGTGAGATAAGCAATGCCGGCGATGGCCAGCGGAATGCCGACGGGCGCGAGCTGGAACATCGACATCGGCTCCAGTTTCATCTCCTTAAGCGTGCCGTTGACGAGGATGTTGGTGGAAGTGCCGATGAGCGTGCAGACGCCGCCGAGGATGGAGCAATACGAGAGCGGCATCAGCAGCCGTGAGGGCGCGATTTCCTTCGAGCGGGCGAAGCCGAGCGTCACTGGCAGCAGGATCGCCACAATGGCGGTGTTGTTCATCCAAGCACTGAAAAAGGCGGCGAGCACCGAGAATCCGAGGATCGCCCAGCGGGTGTTGCTTGGCAGTCGGTCGCGCAGCACGCGGCCGATGTGGTCCACCGCCCCGGATGCCTCCAGCGCTCCGCCGATCACGAACAGCGAGGCGATGGCAAGCGGCGCCTCGTTCTTGAAAACATCCGTCATCTTCGACGGATCGATCAAACCGAGTGCGACCACCGCGCAGAGCACGGTCAGCGCGATCACATCGGGAGCCGCCCATTCGCGAATGAACGCGATGAGTGTGATGACGATGAGCGCCAGGGTGAGTGCGATGGGCCAATCCATGACGAGGTTCCCGTGCGGGGCGCGGATGCCTTGAACCGCCCGAAGCCGTTTGGCAAGACCGCGATCAATGTTTAGCGTTTCATGTTTAAAGTTTCATGCACCATATTCCATCCCATGCCCCGTCCGTGGATTTCCACCAACCTTGCCATCTCCGCCGATGGGAAAATCGACTCCACCGCCAGCCGCCCGTCCGGCTGGACCTCCCGCGACGACCACGCCCGCCTCTTGAAACTCCGTGAGTCCGCCGACGCCTTGATCGTCGGCTGCGGCACCTCGGAGGCTGATCGCATGACGCTCATCGTTCAGCCTCGATCCTCCTCACTGCGCAGAGGACTGGAATTCTCCGCCTGTTAGATAGGCGCGCGCCTCGCCGACGAGAAAAAGCGAACCGGCCACAAGAATCGGTTCTTGATGAGTTTTCGCGGCGGTGAATGCGGCCACGAAGTGATCATATCTTCCGTGCGGAGGAGCGCCCGGGGGCAGGCATGCAGCCAGCTCGTCCGGCGGCACGGTGCGCGGCGTATCCACCGGACAGAGCAGGATGCGCGCGGCCAGGGGAGCGAGGATTTCAAGGATGCCAGCGATGTCCTTGGCGGCCACCGCGCTGAAAATGAGTGTGGGCTTTGCGGCGGGAAACATCATCCGCCATGTCTGCGCAAGGACGGCAGCGGAGTGCGGGTTGTGCGCACCGTCGAGAATGACGCCGGGTTGGATTTCCTCGAAGCGCCCGGGCCAGCTCAATTTGGACAAGCCGTAGCGTATGATTTCCTCGCGCAGCGGCAGGCCGGCGGCGTGCAGTGCGGCCACCGCCAGCGCCGCATTCCATTGCTGATGCCTGCCGGCCAGCGCGAGCGGATAGCCTAACAGCGGCTCTTCCACAAACATCAGCGGTGCGCGCGTTTCGTTGGCGTGTTGTTCCAGAACCTCCCTCGCGCCAGGCTCCTGCGGCGCAGAGATCGCCGGTTTTCCCGCGACGAAAATCCCGGCTTTCTCGGCGGCGATTTTCTCTATCGTATCGCCCAGCCATTGCATGTGATCCAGCCCGATGGGTGTGATCACGCAGACATCGGCGGGCACCGCAGTGGTGGCATCGAACCGGCCGCCCATGCCGGTTTCCAAAACAATCAACTCGCAGCCGCACTCGCGGAACCAGCGCATGGCCAGCACAAGCGTGATCTCGAAAAACGTGGGATGCGTCTCCATCCGCTCGCTGATAGTCCGCAGCTCGCTGAGCATCGCGGCGCAGTTTTCCTCCGGAATTTGCCGGCCGGACACCTGGATGCGCTCGCGGAAATCGATCAAATGTGGCGAGGTGAACAAGCCGCTGCGACGGCCACAGGCGCGCGCGATGCTGTCGATCATCGCACAAGTGCTGCCCTTGCCGTTGGTGCCCGCCACGTGGATCACCTGCGTGCCATGCGCCGGGAATGCGAGGTATTCGCGCAAAAGGCGGCGCGCTCCGTCGAGCCCGAGTTTGATCCCGAACATCTGGGTGGAAAACAACCACTCGATGGCTTCGCGGTAGTGCATGCTCAAATCAGGTTCCGCAGCCCGGGGGGACCGGTTTCCGACGGCGCACCGGCAGGTGCTGTGGCATGACGGCCGAGAACAAGTGCACCAGCGGATAGGCGCAAAGCGCCAGCACCACGCCGGAGGTGATCATGCCGAGAATGAAGCTCGCCGCGTTCAGATACCCGACGCCGGGCACTTCGAACTGAACTTTGGTTAAAAAATCCGGCATCGGCACCAGCAGCTTGTCGCGCAGCCATTGGCCGAGCGCGAACTGGCAATAAAGCACCGGCGGCGTGGTGATCGGGTTGGTGATCCAACAACCGGCGACGGCGAAGGGGATATTGGCACGGAAACGCATCGCAAACAGCACCGCCGGGATCATTTGAAAAGGCATCAGCATCATTGCGAAAAACAAGCCAATCGCCAGACCGGTGGCCACGGTGTCGCGGCAGGGGATCCACAGGGCACGGTTGGCGATCGGCTTGGAAATCGCCTGCCACCATGGGCGGTCGCGCAAACGGCGGTGCCGCAGCGACTTGAGCGTCTGGCGGACCAGCCTTAGGTAGCGTTTTTTCATGCGGGATTCGGAAAGACGCGCGGAACATCCTCTGCATGAGTCTCACAATCAACCGCAAACACCGCAAATTGGCGTGCTTGCGGGCAGCGGTGGCAGGCATGATTGCGCCTGCCCATGTATCACGCAATCCAACACTGCAGGCCTGGCGCTGGAGGTATTCCCGTATGATACGATTCCGCGGGGTTCCGCCATGCTCAATGGGGTTTCAGGGTGAAGAAACCTTTCGGGCTGCCGGCGACAGGTTCGTTGATGCTTTGCACGGTGGGTTGGGTGCCGGCATCGATTTGTTCGATAACATGCCAATCCTTCAAGTCCTCGGAAAACAGCACGTCATAGCTCACATGCGCGAGCGCGGTGAACTGGATCTTGTGCGGCGCACCTTCAGGTTGCAGTTGGATTTCCGGCTCGGAAGCACTGACGATGAACTGCGGATCACTGACACCATTCTCATCACTGTCGGTGGAAATCGGATCGAGATCGACCGCGATCTCCGTGCCGTCTCGGAGCCCGTCGCCATCGCTGTCGGGCAGCAAGAGATCGCTGCCGGAACTCACCTCATCAGAGTCTGAGAGTCCGTCGTCATCGCTGTCTGCAATGAGCGGATCGGTGCTGGAATCATTGACCTCACTATGGTCTGAGAGTCCGTCATCATCGCTATCGGGATCCAGCGGGTTGGTGCCGAGATCGGTTTCCTCCTGTTCGGGTATGCCATCTCCGTCGCTATCATCGTTGAAAGGATCGGTTTCCTGAAACAACTCATCGCCGTCCGGAATGCCGTCCAAGTCCGTGTCAGGATCGAGGGGAAATGTGCCGCTGGCTTTTTCCTGTCCGTCGATGACTCCGTCGCCATCGGAATCGTCATTGAATGGGTCGGTGCCGAGGGTGGCCTCTTCGATGTCGAACAAGCCGTCGGAGTCGGAGTCCTGGGGCTCGTTTTGCGCATGTGCAGGTGATGCCAAGAGGGCCAGAATGGCGAAAACGTTGGGAAATGAAGGTGTCTTCATGATGGTAGAACGGTTGAGGCTGAAGTCATCGCTTAGTTGGCAAGAATGATGGCATGAGCGGCTCCCGCGTGGCCGCGGAAGATGATGTTCGGGCTGAGCGTGCCGGAAGAATCCGGCAATGTGGCGATGGCTTGGCCTCGACTGTAGGTGCCTTGGTCAGGCTGGGTGAGAGTGAAGTTGCTGAAAGTGGTTGGGGAGCCTCCCATGCTGGTGAAGGTGGTGAGTCCGCTCTGGGCCCAAACTTGCAAGGCGTAGCCCGTTGCCGCTGATGCCACCACCAGCACTTGGCGTTGGGCGGCAGTCGGAGCGGGCGCGGTGATGTTGGCCCCCAGGGTGGCCTTGAACAGAACATCGCCATTGCGGCTGACACTGAAGCGGTGACCGGACGTGCCGACATTGGTCCCAAAGGCCGCAATTTCATCCGTGCCGCCGGACCACGGCATGAGCGGCGTAATGCCCGGCACATTGGTGGCGATGGGAACGAGCGATCCCGCGACGATAGCACCTCCACTGATGTCACAGCTGTAAATAGCCCGTTTTTGCGGCATGCTTGCCGGGAGTAAATTGGCTCCGAAGATGATCCTGGAAATGCTGGGATTCGTCGGGTCCTCAGTCACGTGCAGGGCATAGAAAGTGTCAAAAATATAGCCTGGAATACCGGGTGCGGAGGCACCGCCGTGGGTGATATAGGTGCCAGTGGGAGGAAAGGACATCTGACGGCACCAAAGACTGGGCTGGGCAATGATGCCCGAATTGGGAGCGGTGCGCATGTTGGTCATTTGCCATGCGATGGCATCCTTGGTGCCGCCGAATGCTGAGCGGATGTTCAGCGCCATGAGTGAGGAATGGACCACACCAAAGAAGTTGGCACCCATGCCGTTCGGGCCACAGGCGTTGCCCTGGCGCATCACAATCGCCTGCCCAAAGGACGGGTCTTCAATGCGGATATGCGGGCGTTTGAAAGGGGTCGCCACATTATCGATGCAATGGGCGGCCACTACGCCGGATTCGCTGATCGAAGGGCTGCCCAAGCGGCCAACGGCACCTTGCGCAGCCATCCATAATCCGCCTAGTCCCGTGGGCGTGTTGGAGGCCACAAACCAATTGGTGGTAAGAAAGGAGCTGAGCGGATTCATCGGGGCTCCGGTGCCGCCGGGGAATTGGAAGCGGTTGATCCTCTGGGCAGGTGCGGCCAACCATTGCTCGCGCGCGGCGATATTCATGCACTGGTCATCCATCACTCCCGGCTGGCGGGCGGTCATGGGCAGACTGGAATGAGCCGCACCAAGACTGAGCATGCCGCTGTCTGAGGTGGCGATTCCTTCGCGGAAGACTAATCCTCCGGCATTGCTAAAGGTTTGGCAGGCCAGGATGCCGTTGCTGGAGATTTGCAAACGTTCGACCGAGGGATTGGTCAGGACGGATCCGGCCGCAAGTTGAAGGGGGGTCAGATTGCCAAGGCTATTCCCACCGAGCGGCGAGCCCTCGACCAAATAGGGAAGGGTGGCCGCTGGCGAACCGGTCAAACTGTAGCCCGGACCATTGCTGAAAACTGCCTCGTCATTCGCGGCGGTGATTCCAAAGACGAGATTGACTCTGGCGGGGAACGCAAAAAGGCGGTCGTTCCAGGTGTTTTGGGCGATGACCGGCAGACCGAGGTAGCGATACCAAGTCGCGAGGCCTGGGGGTAGTCCCGGCCAGCCGAAAATGCCTGCGGTGGAAGGCGGTGGCAGGGTATCGGCGACGTTCTGGATAGTCACTGTCATCTTGGGAGGCAGGGGTGGCGCTGCCATGGCTGCGGTGGATGCCAAGCTGAGGGCGAGGGCGGGGAGGCTGGTGTTTTTCATGGCGTTGGATCGATGGATGGATTTTTTCGATTGGTTCGACGGGTGGATTTTGACTCGTGCTTAATACCTTCCGGCACTATGCATAACATATCTTTTACTACGCGTATTTTTGCACGCCAAGAAAAATCTAGGATTTTTCGGGATCTATTGAGCACCCAAGCTTACGCGGGTATTTAAAAAAAAGTTTTTGATGGCATGAATTTTGCTTCTCTATTGCTCCATTCATCCTAGCTTGGCAGAGGCAAGCCGATTGCCGTGCCCCATGGCGGACCTCTCGTTCCATCAATCGCTCACTCAGCAGCAGACGCTCGCGCCGCAGATGCGCAAGAGTTTGGAGATTCTGCAAGCGGGCACCATGGAGCTTTCGCAATTGATCACCCAGGCGCTGGAGACCAATCCGGTGCTGGAGGATGTGACCGAGTCAATCTCGCTCGATGAGGATGGCCCGGATGCCGAGGAGGCGGATTCGCTCGATTACCTCAATCAAACTGATGACGACTGGCGCGACCGCTCGATCATGGAGGGGAAATCTTCGCCGTGGACCCAAGAGGACGAGGAGAGGCGGCAGCGGGTTTACGACTCGATCGTCGCGCCCGTCACCTTGCAGCAGCACTTGAAGCAGCAACTCGATCTTTCGATGGTGGATCCGCCGGTGCGCGAGGCGGCGCAGGTGTTATTGGGAAATCTCGATGACCGGGGTTTTCTTGATCTGCCTGCCAAGGACCTGGCGCTGAGGCATGGAATCAAGTCCGCGCACATGAGGGCGGCTTTGAGTTTGATCCAGTCCTTCGATCCCGCCGGAGTCGGTGCAACCGGCATCGCGGAATCGCTGCTGCTGCAGCTCGAGCGTGGAAGTGGCACGGACACCATCGAATACAAGATCGTGCGCGATCACCTGGAGGATCTCGCCCGCAAGCGCCAGCCGCAGATCGCCCGGGCGCTGGGCACCAGCATCGAGCGCATCGCCGAGGCCGCCGAGCGCATCGGCCGCCTCACTCCCAATCCCGGCGGCGATTTCAATCCTACCGGAAATCCCTACATCCTGCCCGATGTCGTAATCGAAAAAGACGATGAAGGAAACTTGCTTGCCAATCTCACCGGCGAACATCTGCCCCAGCTGCGAATCAATGATTTCTACAAGGACATGATTGGCAAAACCGGCGTCGATGCCAAGGCGCGGCAGTTCCTGCGCGATCAGATCCGCGATGGGCGCAGTCTGATCCGTGCGGTCTCGCTGCGTCAGGAAACCATCCTCGCCATCGCCCACAAGCTCATCGAGCACCAGCCGGAATTCTTCAGGAAAGGCCCGCGATTCCTGCGTCCGCTGACGATGAACGACATTGCCGACGAGCTTGGCATGCACGCCACCACCGTCTCGCGGGCGGTGGCGGGCAAATACATTCTCACGCCGCAGGGGCTAATGGAAATGCGCGCGTTTTTCGCCACTGGGTATCAGACCGAGGATGGCACCGAGGTTTCCAATGCCGGTGTGCGTGAGGCAATCCAGCAGTTGGTGGCTGCGGAAAATCCGGCCAAGCCGATGTCCGACGAGGCACTGATGAAGGCACTGGCCGGGCAAGGCATCAGCGTTGCGCGCCGAACCATCGCGAAATACCGCGAGCAACTCAACATCCTGCCATCCCACCTGCGGAAAACCTTCCAAGCACCAGGCCCGCGCGACAAATCCCGATAATTTGCCAGCGGGACGCTTCAGCAAAAGAATGTCAAATGCCATCGGCTTCATCAGCGCTTGATCGCGGCGGAGCTGGCGTTTAGGGCTGCTGGCCGATGTCCGCCTCGTCCTTTGCCACTCCCTCGCCCGCGCTGCAGCGCGAGGTGGACCGCCGCCGCTCGTTTGCGATCATTTCCCATCCGGACGCCGGCAAGACCACGCTCACCGAGAAATTCCTGCTCTACGGCGGTGCCTTGCAACTCGCGGGCAGCGTGACGGCGCGCAAAAACCAGCGCGCCACCACCTCGGACTGGATGGAGCTCGAAAAACAACGCGGCATCTCGGTTTCCTCCACCGTCCTGCAGTTCGAATACAAGGACTGCGTGGTCAACATCCTCGACACCCCGGGCCACAAGGACTTCTCCGAGGATACCTACCGCGTTCTAACAGCCGTGGACGCCGCGGTGATGGTGGTGGACGCCGGCAAGGGAATCGAAAGCCAGACGCGCAAACTCTTCGAGGTCTGCCGCCGCCGCGGCGTGCCGATCTTCACCTTCATGAACAAGATGGACCGCCCGGCGCGGCCATCGCTGGATCTGTTGGACGAACTGGAAAACGTGCTCGGCATCCACGCGTTTCCCGTCAACTGGCCGCTTGGCGATGGTCCGCGCTTCAAGGGCGTCTATGACCGCGAGAACAAGCAGGTGCATCTGTTCCAACGCACCGTGCACGGCTCCTACCGCGCGCCGGTGGCGGTGACCGGCATTGAGGACGAGAGCGTAAAGGAAGCGGTGGAGGAAGGGACTTACCGGCAGGTTTGCGACGAGTTGGAGTTGTTGGAAGGTGCGGGTGCGGACTTCGATGTGAGCAAGGTGCTGGCCGGCGAGCTCACGCCGGTGTTTTTCGGCAGCGCGGCCAACAACTTCGGTGTGCAGCTTTTGTTGGATAGATTCCTGGACCTCGCGCCGCCGCCGCTGCCGCGCCAGAGCGACGGCATCACCATTGATCCCGCATCCGAGGAATTCTCCGCCTTTGTTTTCAAGATCCAGGCGAACATGAACCCGAAACACCGCGACCGCGTGGCTTTCGTGCGCATCGTTTCCGGAAAATTCGAGCGCGACATGAACGTGCTCAACACGCGCAGCGGCGAGAAGATGCGCCTTGGAAACTCCCAGCGCCTCTTCGCCCGCGAACGCGAAACCGTGGACGATGCCTACGCCGGCGATGTCGTCGGCCTCGTCGGTAACTACGATCTGCTCATTGGCGATACGCTCGCCTCCCAGTCCGGCGTGACCTTTCATGAGATCCCGCGTTTCGCGCCCGAGTGTTTTTCCTACCTCCACAACAAGAGCACCGCGAAATACAAACGCTTCCGCGACGGCCTCCAGCAACTCCTCAAGGAAGGCGTGGCCAGCGAGTTCCAACTGCTCGATGCCGGACCCACTTCGGTCCCGCTGTTAGGTGCGGTCGGCCCGCTGCAGTTTGAGGTCCTGCAATACCGGCTCGAAGGCGAATACGCCGCGGAAACCCGGCTTGAGCAGGCAAACTGGAACCTCGCCCGCTGGCTCAAGCCGAAGGATGGCGACCCGCTCGCCCCCGATGCGCGGCCATCACTCTCACTCGGAACCGCGCTCGCCCGCGATTCGAACGGCTGGCTCGTCGCTCTGCTGCCCAGCGAATGGGCGCTCAAAACCTTCGCGGATAAAAACGGGGACTGGATCATTTCCGACCAGCCGTTTCCGCCGCCGGTGGCGGTGGCGGTGAAGTAGGCGGGGATGGGGTGTGGCGGGGATGGGGTTGACCTGCAACGCGGGCCGCTAGCCTGAGTCGGCAATGGCACTGCATCCGCTTTTCCGCTACGATTTCCTCTACGTCGATGAAGACGGTTTCCGGAAACACGAACCCGTGAAGGAAAACAACGGACGGACAAGGTATACATCACTCTGACCGCGAGTGGAATTCACGAAGACGTTCCTTGGACCTGCTCGCTCGAATTCTACTTCGCGAACGAGGAGTCGTTTTACTGCCGCCTTAAAGAACCTGCGAATGGAACTCTTCCAGACGCGCTGCGTCACCATCCGGTCGTGTTCCTGCCTCCCATGTCCGGGCTGGCCGAGCGCGAACACCGCAAGGAACCGGGGGAAATCGGTGTGTTGATCGGCGAAGGTCAGACCGCTCAGGTTTTAAGAAATCTCTGCTGGCAATTGTATTCCAAGGAAGACAAGAACCTATGGCACAGGCTTCGCGTTTTGCAGAGCCGCTACAGCGGCCTACCGCGAAGTGCTGGAACTGGACGCGTGGATGAGAAGGCGAGCGAGGTTATACTATTGGACTGCCCCGGCGCGATAGCGCCTCATTGAATGCGAAGCCACGCCGCAGATCCCGACGCAGGAGGGATGAAAATCTGGATAAAACTACACTACGGGGACAAGTCACGGCCTGTCCCCGTCGTCTGATAGGAACCGCCGGATGCAATGCCCTGCCGCTTTAGCGGCCTGGAAAAACTCGCGAAGCCTGACTGCATGGACGGAGGCACGGAGTCAAACCCGCACGTCCGGTGGTGTGGGAGGGGTGACGGGCGCAATCCCATCACCTCGACCCGATTGGACTTCTTCTGTATGTCTGAGGTTTTTGCGTTTGGTCCAAAATAAAATCGCGCCGATAGGGATTGAAAAGCTCAGAATCCAGGGCGCGTAGATGCTTGCCGCAAGAGCCCCGGAACCAAATAACTGGCAATGCAAAATCTGGTAGCCGACCTGTCCTGTCGACCAATTCAAGGAGAACTGAACGAATCCAAAGATGATGAAAATGATCCACAGCCACTTTCTTTTTTTTATTTTTGTCCGCGCACACGCCACCAGTGATACTAGAATGAAAAGCGGGACGATCGTGCAGGCGGCCAGAAATAGATAGTGAATGAATCCTTTATCTTTTAAAGTGAACCTATGGGTTTCTTGCAATGATCGGTCCATGGGGTTGTAGACATTCAGTCCTAAAATTTCATCACTGCCATTGTCCAATGTCCGAAAAGCGACATTCACTAAGACCCACTTGTCTTTGTATCCGTATTGATAAGTCAAATTGTATAGAGTCGGACCTCCGTTGAAGCTGTTGCTGTTGTAGCCGACTAGGTCCACTTCCGAAGGTTTTTCTTTACCCAGCATTCCCCTCATCTTATTGAGGATGTCATCAGTAATTTGTGCTTTGAGCCGTGGATCCAAGGAGTTCTTTATCCCCTCGTATTCTCCGTCAATGAGTTGATGAATATAGCGCGTTGCTTTCGCCTCCTTCGAATCGTCAGCAAAGGGCCGCGGATTTTTTCCCGTTAAAGTGTTAGAGTGAGGTGGTGCTGGTTGATCGGACGGTGTTCCAACACCGTCTGTTTTTGAACAAACGTTTCAAACCAACCAACACTATGAAGAGCAATATCGGTATTTTGGCCCCGCTGCAAGCGG
>CANLKN010000015.1 GCA_947491475.1 Akkermansiaceae bacterium
GTGTCCGGCCGTCGTCCAGTTGGATTTCCTCGGGTTTCCATGTTTGGCTTTGGTCGTAGCCATCTGGATCGGGATTGGATGGATTCCGGGGACGGTTGAACCAGTCAAGATCGGGTTCTTCGTCGGGGATCCATTCCTTGATCGCCTGCGGCGGAGACACAAGACGGCAAGACACAAGACAGGAGACGAAGAGGGCTTCGCGCGGATCATCGGCTTCGACGCTCATAGAGACGCCGCTACTAGCGATTCATTCGCATGCCGCGAAAGCCCGCCGATGTGATCGCGGATTCTTGTCTTGCGTCTTGCGTCTTTTCCGGGCGCATGTCGCGGGCGAATTGTTTCGGAGGTGCCGGGATGAGAAGGATTTGGACAGGCGATGGTTTTTCGGTCGGAGGCTCGGGTTTCGGCAGTCGGATGATGCGGTCGGGGATGAGTGGGGTTTGGCCGCGGGTTTTGTGTTGGTGGCGCGGCCTCGCCGTAGGCCGCATGCCAAAGGTGGGAGAAAGCTGGATGCCAAGGATCGACTGGCGGACTGTGCTTGGGCTGGGCTTTCGCGTTCCTTTGGCATGCGCTCCCGGCGGTAGCGCGCCACCTTTGATGACGGTCTGGGTGGCGGCGTTCCAGGTGATTTTCCACACCGATCATGCGGCGGGGGGGGCTTGGCTTGGAAACTTGACCGGCCCGGGAAATTAGACATCGTCTCACCATGAGCCGTGCCCAATCCACCGTCACCCTGAAAAAGTGGGGGAACAGCATCGGCCTGGTGCTTTCCGCAGCCTTGGCCAAGGAGGCCCGATTGTTTTCAGGAACGAAAGTGGAGATTTCCCTTGGCGATGAGGCGCTGGTGGTGCGCAAGGCGGGGGCAAGCGCACATCGAGGAATTGTGTGCGGGCATCACTCCGGAAATCCTGCATCCGGAATCCGATTGGGATGCACCGCAAGGCGGAGAAGCTCGGCAAGCGTCGATGCATGACATTCGGAATCCCCCTTGAATTTGAACATTCAAGAGGATAATGAATTCTTTGCATCTGCGGAACTTGGAATAGCCTTCGCGTGATTTTAGCTTCATGAAAAAGAATCTCCAGTTATTTGAATCTTGCCTCAAACACCGCGAATCGGTTTTGGATCCTTATTACTGCCATGAAGAGCCGATGATCATTTCATCCGCTGGCATTAGGAAGAGCACTGGCGTGATGAAAACTGCAGCAGACGTCAGGGATCGCCTGACGGCGATACGCGTGGCGCTTCAAGATGCGCCCAACGCTGACATCAGCCGACATCTCAACGAAATCGCCAAAAGCCTCGCAAACCCCAACTCCAACTATATCGAGTTCACTTCCTTTTTCCCTGTGGTCGATTTCACGTTTTCTATGTATCGCAACTTGGAAAATTCCGAAAAAATCGAGTTTCTCGACGCAGCTGCCCGCCGTTTCATTGCAGAACGGCATTCTGCTTATGAATTTCATGGATACACCGCCACCACGATTCAGGTGCGCAAGGATTTCGAGCGACATAAATCACGCGGTTCCCATGGGTCCACAAAAATCGAGGTGATGCTCCAAGCGGGAGGCTATCGAAGCGCTGTAGGAACTTCCAAACTAGTAAAGGGAACATATGTTTTGCCCACTTCGGGAGCAGCCTACAGAGAAACCATCGAAGTGCTTCGCCGCAGTGATGGATTGATATTCACCTGGGCAACAGATCATCAAGACAAGCTTCCGGATCTTGTGTTGCGGAATTATGCCGGAGATCTCTGCATTGGCGAGTTCAAGCACATCAAGGAGGGTGGCGGCGGCCAAGACAAGCAACTTGCCGAGCTGATTTCCCTCGTGCAACAATCCGAGGAAAACATTTCCTATCTCGCCTTCCTTGACGGCCTCTATTTCAACCGATTGGCAGATGTGGGCATACAGCGAAACGGGCGCCCATCCAAGATGCAGCGCCAGATCGATGCGATAAGACATGCGCTTAAGGCCAATGCCCGAAATTTTTTCGTGAACACCCATGGCATGCAAACCCTTCTCAACCTGAAAAAATCCTGGCTCCAATGAAAGATCCCGACATGCACTTTCCCTTTATTGCGACGCCAGCCAAAACGGCGGAGCGTGGTCGCATGCTGATATCCAAGGAACGGCAGCGGTATGTGGATATAAATGCCGACAAAGTGGCCAGAGGCTCATTCCATACCAAGGGGGATTCCTGGCTTGCGAAACCAGTCCGCAAATTCATCACGGAAGCACTGGAGTCCGGCATCACAGGATGTTTGGACCCGTTCGCCGGTGGTGGGGATTTGCTTTCTCTGTGCGTGGATGAGTTCGGCTGCCACGTTGATGGTTATGACATTGTCGGAGGCAAGTGGCCGGTCAATGACAGTCTCGTTGGAATACCTAACACCGACAAACTACTAATTGTCACCAATCCTCCATACCTGGCCAAATACAGCGCGGCGCGCAAGGGGGTGATTGAGGAATCTGCCCGGTATTTCGGTTGCAGCAGTTGGGAGGATCTATACCAAATCGCTCTGGATCGCTGTATGGAAGCTTCCCGTCGTGTCGTCGCAATCATCCCGGAGACCTTCATCAACTCCACCTATCCAAAACTTCATGTCGATTCGATCTGCGTTCTGGAGACGAACCCTTTTCATGATACGGAAACTCCGGTGTGCGTGGTTTGCATGGACCGGGAGCGACTCGACGGCGAGCAGCATGGGAGAGTTTACGTTGGTGATGATTTTTGCGCCACCTTGGGCGAGTTGTCGCGGATCAGAAACTCCCACTCGCCCAAAATCCCGATCCGCTTCAATGACGTTTCCGGCAAGGTGGCCCTTAAAGCCGTGGACGGGGCTACTCCCGATGATCGGATTCGATTCATGCGTGCCGATCAATTCGCCTACTCAACTGACAAGATCAAGGTTTCGAGCCGCCTCATGACATACATTGGAATGCCTTCGCTGGCGGACAGCGACCTGGATGCGTTGATTGCCCATGCAAATGCCGAGCTGGATATCATCAGAAAGGCGTCCAGTGACCTGGTTCTTTCCCCATTCAAAGGAAACAATAAAGCAGGCAGCAGGAGAAGGCGGCTTGACTACGCAATGGCGAGAAAAATTCTTGGCCGAGTCATGCATTCATTTCATTCCTCGCCAGCAGGAAATGGGGATCTGTTTCCAGGCATCTGATTGTTCACGCGCTGCTGGCGATCTGAAACCGTCCATCAATCCTTCACCCGCTCGACGTCGGCACCGAGCATGAGGAGTTTCTCGTCGATGTGTTCGTATCCGCGGTCGATGTGATAGAGGCGGCTGATTTCGGTGGAGCCTTTGGCTGTTAGAGCAGCGAGCACGAGGGCGGCGGAGGCGCGCAGGTCGGACGCCATCACCGGCGCGGCGGAGAGTTTTTCCACACCGCTGACGATGGCCGTGCCATGGTCCACCTTGACGTCGGCACCCATCCGCTTGAGCTCGGAGCAGTGCATGAAACGTTGCGGGAAAATAGTGTCCTTGATCACGCTGATGCCCGGCGTGGTGACCAGCAGCGCGGTCATTTGCGCCTGCATGTCGGTGGGGTAGCCGGGGAAAGGGGCGGTGACGAGATCGACTCCGTGGAGTTTCTCGCCACGCCAGACGGTGCAACTGTCGCCGGCCTCGTTGAACTCGACGCGGTGGCCGGATTGCTCGATGGCGGCGGTGATGGCCTTCATGTGATCGCGGCAGATGCGGCGGAGTTTCACGCCGTCTCCCGCCAGCGCGGCGGCGGCCATGAAGGTGCCGGCCTCTATGCGGTCCGGGATGACGGTGTGCTCCACGGCATGGAGTTCCTTCACGCCTTCGATGACGATGCGGCGGGTGCCGGCACCGGTGATTTTCGCGCCCATGGCGTTGAGGAAATTCGCCAGATCCAGCACTTCGGGTTCGGCGGCGGCGGATTCGATCACGGTGATGCCCTCGGCGAGCGTGGCGGCCATCATCACGTTGTCGGTGCCCAGCACGGTGGGGCCGTGAGTGCCGGAGAGATCGATTTCCGCACCGCGCAAGCCGTCCTTGGCGGTGAGAATGATGTTTCCTCCCTCGAACTCGACCTTCGCGCCGAGCGCTTCGAGTCCGCGAAGATGAAGGTCCACCGGGCGGTCGCCGATGACGCAGCCGCCGGGCAGCGAGACGACGGCGCGGCCCATGCGGGCGAGCAGCGGGCCCATCACGCAGATCGAGGCGCGCATCCGGCGGACGAGTTCGTAGGGGGCGACGTCGGAAATATCGGCGCAAGTGATGCGCACGGTGCCGGACGAGCGTTCGACGTCGGCCCCCAGCGCGCTGAGGATCTGGATCATGTAGTTGGTGTCCGAGACGTCGGGCACGCGGCGGATGATGCAGGGCTCGGCGGTGAGCAGGGAGGCGGCGAGAATCGGCAGCGAGGCGTTTTTCGAGCCGGAAATATTGATCGACCCGCGAAGGGTGGCGCCGCCGTGAACGATGAGTTTGTCCATCCGTGGATTTGAGATTTGAGATTTGAGATTCAGAGCGGCCGCCGGGCGAAGGGGAAACGGGCGATGCCGGAGAGATCGGGCTTCACTTCGATTTCGGCGAAGCCGGAGGCTTGGAGAAATCCGGCGACCTGTGAAGCCTGATCGTGGCCGATTTCCAACACCAGCCAGCCGCCGGGATTGAGATGCTGGAAGGTCTGCGGGATGAAACGCCGGATCAGATCCAAGCCGTCCGCGCCGCTGAAAAGTGCGAGCGCCGGATCGTGAAGCACCTCGCGGGCCATCGTCGCGCGCTCGGATTCCGGCACGTAGGGCAGGTTGGCGACGATGCCGTCGAAGGTGCCGTCGATGGCGGAAAACAAATCGCTTTCGAGAAACGAAGCGTTGGTGATTTCCAGCGCGGCGGCGTTTTCCGTGGCGAGCGCGAGCGCGTCCGGCGAGACATCGGCGAGGGTGACGTCCCAGCCGGGCCGCGCGGCGGCGAGCGTGAGCCCCAGCACGCCGGAGCCGCAACCGATGTCGAGCAGCCGCTGGTTTTCCGGCAGTTCCCATGTGAGCAGCCACTCGGCGAGTTCCTCGGTTTCCGGCCGCGGGATCAACGCGCGGGCGTCGGTTTTGAATTCGTGCTTGTGAAACCACACCCTGCCTAACAGATGCTGCAGCGGGATGCCCTCGCAGCGTTTCTTGAGCGCCCCGCGCAAGGGCGAGAGCTCGCTTTCCTGCATCGGCCGGTCGAACTGCGTGTATAAGTCCATCCGCGTGCAGCCGAGTTGGTGCGCCACCAACATCTGCATGTTGCGGCGCGCGTCCTCGATGCCGCGCTTTTCCAGGTAGCGGGTGCCGCCTTCGATCGTTTCCAGGACCGTCGTCATGCGGAAGCGGCTTCCTCCGGGGATTTTTCCGGCACCAGGCGCGACACGCGGCGGATCGAGAGGCAGGTGCCGCTGGCCGGGTCCACTTCCATGATCGCTCCGCACAGGCGCACCGGGCCTTTGGCGATCGGGAAACGCGTCGGCATGCTGGATTTGAAACGCCAAAGCACGGACTCAATGTTGCGGCCGAGGATCGATTCTTCCGGGCCGCACATTCCGGCATCGGTGAGGTAGCCGGTGCCGCCGGGAAAGATCGTGTCATCCGCGGTTTGCACGTGGGTGTGCGTGCCTAGCACCGCGGAGACCTTGCCGTCTAACAAACGCCCCATGGCGATCTTCTCGCTGGTGGTCTCGGCATGGTAATCGACGATGATCGGACCCACACCATCGGCGCGCAGCCGGGCGGCCTCCGCCTCTGCGGCGAGATACGGGTTTTCGAGCGGCGGCTGGATGAACGAGCGGCCCTGCAACTGCATCACGGCCACCCGGCCCTTGGCGGTTTCCAGCACCACGCTGCCATTGCCGGGCGTGCCCGGTGGGTAGTTCAGCGGCCGCAACAGCCGCGGCTCGGTGGGAAAATAATCGACGATTTCCTTCTGGTCCCAAACATGGTCGCCGGTGGTGATGACGGCCGCGCCGGCGCGCAGCAGGTCGATGGCGATCTTGGGCGTGATGCCCTTGCCCCCGGCGGAGTTTTCGCCGTTGACGATGATAAAATCGAGCGCTTCCTCCTGTTTCAGGATCGGTAGTTGCTCGGTCACCGCCTTGCGGCCGGGCTCGCCGACGATATCACCTAGAAACAAAATGCGGAGCGTGGACATGATGGAAACGTTGGGCGGTAATCAGCGCCGCCGGCAGAATCCACAGTCCATCACCCGCCGACAATCCATTTCCTGAATGTCCCCGCTTCTCAAACGCGCTCTTCCGCTGCTCGTCGCGCTGGCGCTGCTGCTGCCGGCCATGATTTATCTCGCGATGAAAAATGTCCCGCCGCCACCGCTCGCCGAAACACCGGCTCCTGCGCCCACGCCCGGTGAAATTCCGCAGCCTCCCGAAAGTCCTGCTCCGCCAGCGCCGCAGTCACCCAGTCCTCCGCCGGTTACCCCCGCGCTCTCGGTGCTCGGCGAAATGCCCGACTGGGCACGGCTGGAGGCCTTTCAGGAAACCATCACCCGCGGCGATTTCGAGCGGCTTCTCACTGAAATTTTCACCGTCGGCGGCGCATGGCGGCGCTTCATTGAAATCGGTGAAAACGAAGCCCGCATCCTCACTGGCAGCACGCCGGAAGCGGAGATTTTCCACCTGCGATTCGCCCCTGACGAAACTTCCGCCGCGCCCACGCCGCGGAATTGGCGGCGCACGTCGGATCTGCCTCCCGCGCCGGAAGGCCAGCCGCTCGACGGCCTGCACATCGCCATCGACCCCGGCCACATCGGCGGTGAGTGGGCGAAGATCGAGGAACGCTGGCTGCTCATCGGCGATGGCCCGCCGGTCCGCGAGGGAGACATGACCTTGCTCGTCGCCAAGCTGCTCGTCCCGCGCCTGCAGGCGCTCGGCGCGCGCGTCTCGCTGGTGCGCGACAAAACCGAGCCCATCACCCCGCTGCGGCCGGGCTCGCTGCTGGATCTTGCTGCCGACACCGCCGAGCCGCCGGACTCGCCCGCCGCCCTGCAAAAGCTCGCCGAACGCTTGTTTTACCGCACCGCGGAAATCCGCGCCCGCGCCCGGGTGGTCAACGAAACCCTCAAGCCGGACCTCGTCCTCTGCCTGCATTTCAACGCCGATGCCTGGGGCGATCCCGCCAACCCGATTCTTGTCGAGCGCAGCCACCTCCACCTCCTGCTCAACGGCGCCTACACCGATGAGGAAGTCTCACTCACCGACCAGCGCTTCGCCCTGTTGGACAAACTGTTGCGCCGCACCCATGAGGAGGAGGCCTTGGTGGGAGCCACCGTGGCGGATGTGTTCGCGCAGCGCTCCGGCCTGCCGCCATTCATCTATCAGCCGGATTCGCCCAACGCCCGCCCGGTTAACAATCATCCTTATCTCTGGGCGCGCAACCTGCTCGCCAACCGCCTTTACGACTGCCCGGTCATCTTCATGGAGCCCTACGTCATGAACTCCACCCCCGACTACCCGCGCCTCAAGGCCGGCGATTACGATGGCCTGCGTGAAATCAACGGGGTCATGCGCCCATCGATCTTCCGCGAGTATGCCGACGCCCTGACCGAAGGCCTCGCCAGACACTACGCCACGCAACGCAGCCTCCGGGAGCGCTGAGTCCCCAGCTCGGCGAGGCACCGCAAGCGCTTTCCGGCGGATTCGTTTCCTCAATCGCGGGCTGCCGCTGCGGGAGGTCCGCGCTGATGGCGGCGCGAGAGAGATCGCCGACTTCTATGGCGACCAACCGCCTTATCTCCACACCCACAACACCACCATTTCCTCAGCCGCGAACATCGCGCGCACGGCTTTACGGGCTCAATGGCAGCGGCCTGACCATCGGCATGTGGGACGGTGGCTCCGGACTCCGCCAGAATCCTGAAGCCGCACATCCGAGCACTAGTCCTGCCAGATCTTGCGATAGGCCGATGGCGGGTAATCGCGCAGTTTACGGAACTCACGGGCGAAGAAACTCGAATCCACGAAGCCGACTTCGAATGCGATCTCGGTGATCGTCCGGTCGGTGCTGCGCAGCATTTCGGCGGCACGTTCCACACGTATCCGCTTGAGGTAGCGCTTGGGTGATTCACCAGTGGCCTGCAGGAACAATCGGAAAAAACTCCGCTCCGACATCCCGCAACCGGCCGCCAGCGCCACGCTGTCAATTTCCTCCGCATAGCGGGATTCGATGTGGCGGATTGACGCCGCAACGCGCGCCGAGGCATCCGCGGAAATCCGGAAGCCGGCCCCGGCGTTGCGGCTCAGCAGGATGACGAGATGTTGAAAGTGCCCCAGCGACAGGTCACGCCAACCGGGCCGCGACTCGCGGATTTCACGCGACATCTCACCCGCCAGCGCGCTAGCCTGCTCGAAATGCCTGGGCAGCAGCGTGAATACGCGGGCACCGCCAGTCGCGGTCATGCCGCCAAAGACGCGGCGGAATTCGATGGTGTGTGAGATATCCCATGCGGGCGCCTGGATGCTGGCCGGGTCGAAGCGGATCAGGGTCCACCAGAACGCAGTGCTGCCACGCAGTGCATGTCTCAGTCCCGCGGGGATCACGACCACCGAGTTGGCGCTCAGGTTTTCCTCCCTGCCGCCGTGGATGAGACGGCCGCCGCCGCTTGGAATCAACACCAGGCGCGCCCGGCAGTCCTTATGCGGCGGTGCGTCCGCGTCACCCGCATGCCTGCCGACCTCCAGATGCGACTCCGGGCGGCGTGAGGAAAACTGGCGGGCGGCGGACATGGCGGCCATCGGTTTGGCAAAAATGTCCGCTTGTCGCAAGAAACACCGTAAAATCAGTGGAAACTTCACCCGAATCTGGCAGCCATGTGCTGGATGTTGGCGGCCGTAGTCAGGAATCCGCCGTCGCGGTCTGCTACAATGTTGCTCGTTATGAACGATTCCTCCAAGCCGGTGATCAGTGCGTATTATTTTCCAAACTACCATGCGGATGCGCGCAACGAAGCGCTCTATGGCAAGGGCTGGAACGAGTGGGAGCTTGGGCGCGCCGCGCGGCCGCGCTTTCCCGGCCATCAGCAACCGCTCGTCCCCGCGTGGGGATATGAGGACGAGGCCGACCCGCAGGTGATGCAGCGCAAAATTTCCGCCGCCGCCAACCACGGAGTGGGCCACTTCATTTTCGACTGGTATCATTACGATGACGGGCCGTTTCTCAGCCGCGCGCTCGACGAGGGATTCCTCGGCGCGCCCAACCCGGAGGGACTGCAATTCTCACTCATGTGGGCCAACCACGACTGGCTCGACATCTTCCCCGCGCGGCCGGATGCGGCTCCCGCGAAATTGTATTCCGGGCACGTGACGGCCGAATCCCTCGACCGCATCGTGGCGCATGTCTGCGAGCGTTATTTCCAAAGTCCGCATTACTTCCGCATCGGCGGCATGCCCTATTTTTCGATCTATGATCTCGGGGCGTTCTCCCACACCCATGGCGGCGGCGAGGATGGCGCGCGGCGCGGTCTTGAGCGCATCCGCGAGCGGGTGGCCGCCGAGGGCCTTCCCGGCATCCACCTCAACTGCATCTCGTGGGACATCGGGCTTTTGTTAGGTGAGGAAAAACATGTCAACGATCCGTTCCTGCGAGCTGAAAGAATCGGCTTCGACAGCGCCACCTCTTATGTCTGGGTCCATCATGTGGACATCCGCAACCCGGAGCTGGCCGACTACTCGGTGATGGAGGATCTTTATTTCAACATGTATCAAAAAGCGCGTGATGCCTGCAGGATTCCGGTGTTTCCGAATGTGACGATGGGCTGGGACCCGAGCCCCCGCACCCATCAGGACATGCCGTGGAATCCCTTGGGCGGTTATCCCTACAGCCACTTGATGCGCAACAACACCCCGCAGGCCTTCGGCCAGGCAATGTGCCGCGCGCTGGATGCCGTGGCACCAGTGAAGGGTGAGAAAATCATCACGATCAACGCATGGAACGAGTGGACCGAAGGCAGCTACCTCGAGCCGGACACCATCCACGGCATGGCCTACCTGGAAGCCATCCGCGACGCCGCCCGCGGCGCTTCCTGATGAAATGCCAAAACATATAAAGGCTGTTTTTTTAACAAGCTCATCTGGAACAACGGATGAGCCATCTCCGAGCGTGTGCCTATTGGTGACGCGCGGTGTTTCGTCATTCGATGAATTGGATGTCGGAGCGCTTGGTGATGGTGAGCTGAGGGCGTCCTCTTTCCAATGACACCTTGCCAGTGAGGGATGCTTCCTTGCCGATGAATGGCTCGAAATATTGACGGCTGAGATCCGGCGTGTTTTTCAAAACGATCGCGCCGCGAGGTTCGTTGGCAGCGGGCTGCTGTGAAAAATATAGATACAGGGTGGCGCCGGAGTTTGAGGATTCGATTTTTTCAAGGTGCCCAGCGAGGCTTGCAGTCTGCCCTTTTTGCAAAGCAAGCAAGTCGCCCTGAGCGATGGAAAAAACTCCTGACTGTTTCTCAAGCTCGGCCTGTTGTGAGGCAAGCAGGGCCTCCCGATCATGGTCTGCCCGTTGTGCCTGCACCCGCAATTCCTCCGCCCGCTTATTGACCGCCGAAACAGCCGCTTGCGATGCTCCGGAACCTGCCATTGCGGGAGTGGCTGGCTTGCGGGTGAGCCACCAGGCGATCATGCCGGTGAGGATGAACGCCAGGGCCAGCCCGGCGAAAACCGCAGCTTTGGGGGACTTCGGTGTCGGCGGTACGGCCGCTTGTGCAACCGGTTTCCTGGCGGGCTGCGGCAGCTCCGAGCCGATCGCGGCGGCAAGATTTTCTCGAATCTCTCGAAGGGGCGTATTTTCCGCGCCGCGCAGCCAATTCAGCCAGGCACCAAGGCCGCGGCCTGCCTGATCGTTCACGACCAAGCCTTGCCAACCCATGAGCTGCTCGGTGAGCGTGATGATTGATTTCAGCCCGCGGGATTCATCATTGCCGCCGAGCCATTTGAGCGGGGAAATCCAAAACGTGAAGCCGCGGCCGCTTTCGGCATTTCCGAGCACGATCGTCTGGGGATCGGTCTCCACCCACACGGCTTCCTCGGCGAGCACGTGTGAAAGCAGTTCGCAGACTTCCAACGCCTGGGTGAGCAGCTCGGCGGCATCCTCTGCGGGCAGCGGGCCACGCTCAAGAATGGGCCCGAGTAAATCGCCTTCGATCCACTCGGTGGCGATGAAAGGCATGCCATCCACCGGGTCACAGCCACCGCAGATCACCGCGCGCAGCGCCGGATGGTGCAGCCCGGCCAGTCGGCCAAGCGCGATTTCGTAAGCGGTCTGCTCATCCTCGCGCAAGCCACCGCCATTGGCCCCGAATGGAAAAAACCGCCGCACCGCCACCGGGTGGCGGGTCTCCGTGTCCAGCGCACGAAACACAACGCCCGACGCATCCTGGACAATGAGATCTTCGATTTGGAAACGCCTTTGCACTTCGCTTTCCATATCATGAAAAGGCGCTCTGGCAAAGGCCGCGTGGCCCGGACGCTGAAATCACCGCGTGCTTTGCGGCAGCGGCACGAAGACCACTTGCGGAAAATTTCCCGGGCGGTGGAAATCCGGCTCACCCGCACCCAGATCTGCCGCCGTGACGAATTTCTGCCCCGGTGAATCGAGGATGAAGGTCACATTCGCACGTGTCTGCGGCCCGAAATCCAGCCGCGCGCGCAGCAAATCGAGAGGGATGGCCATTGCGGCGATCCACGCGCCGTCCGGGGCCATGTCCGCAAAGGTGGCGATCTCCGGCATCACGATGTCGATTTCCTCGGCACGCAGCCGTGGAGCGGTGAACTCGCAAGACCACCAGGCACCGTTGGGCGCGAGATTGAACTCGAAATAACGGCCGCTTGCCGGATCGGCGAGAAACAATTCCGCGACATCGTGCCGCCAGAGCTCGGGCAGAAAAATCCCAGGTCGCGCCTGCGGGTGAAGATCCGCCGTTTGGCGGTGGTGAGCGATGAACCACAAGCGCCGCTCATCGGTCACCAGCGCGAATCCGGCCGCGGCGTCCAAGGACCCGCCATGCCAGTCTTTCGTGAGCCCCAACAACGGCACATCGAGCTCGCCCCATTGCAGTGGATCGTTGCTGGTGAAAATCGTCATGCCAGAGCTTTGCGGGCGGCGGACGGACGTGTCGAGACGTGAAAAACCGGTGCGTTGTTAGCAAAAGCGGCCACGATGAAAAAGAGATGCTAAATTTCATGAAAAACATCGCTTACCGGCGAGGTATCTGCTTTCAACAGCGCAGGTAATTCTTTCATGGCCCGTCCCCGTCCAGGATTCTACAGCACCATCGAATACATCGGCCCTCGTCCGCAGAAGCCGAAGCGTCGCCATTTTTTCGGCGGCTGGGTCATTCTGGTGATTGCGGTGGGCATCGCGGGATGGTTTGGCCGGCCGCTGGTGCCATTTCTGAAAGCCCAGCAGGGAGTCTCGCAGGAGCAAGCGGCCTTGCTCATTTCCTCGCTTGAGGATTCAGGCGATGCCGGCAGCCGCTTGGCCGCCATCGCGCTTCTCCATTCCCGTGAGGAGATCGCATTCGATCCGGCCTACTACAAAATTTCCTACCCGAATGGCGACATCGCGCCCGGCAAAGGCTCCGCCGCCGATGTGGTCATCCGCTGTTTGCGGAAACTCGGAATCGACCTTCAACAGGAGGTCCACGAGGATATGACCGCCCATTTCCGCCTCTATCCGCAGCTCTGGGGCGCGCTCGCGCCGGACAGCAACATTGACCATCGCCGCATCCCGAATCTCCAGCGCTTCTTCGAGCGCAAGGCCCAAACCCTCACCGCTTCGCGCAATCCTGCCGACTACCAAGCGGGCGATATCGTCATCTGGTCGCTGGCCAATGGCGATAAGCACATTGGCATCGTCGTGCCCGGCCCGGGCAATCGGGCTGGAGAAGCGTGGATCGTCCATCACCGGGACACCGTGGTGAAGTGGGAGGATGTTTTGTTCGATTTCAAGCCCGACGCGCATTTCCGCTATCCGGTCACAGAGCAGTGAATGGGAGAAAATGCAAATCGCTTGCATTAATCTTTTCGCTGCATGAGGCTTCGCTTGTTGAGAACAAGCATCTTCACTAGCATGGCCGGACTGCTCGGAGTGGTCGCCGCAGCCGCCGCTCCACTTCAGGTTTCCGCACTGCATCCGCTGATGGCGGATCTGGCCCGCCAAGTAGGCGGTGAGCGTGTGCAGGTCTTTGATCTGGTGGGCGAAGGTGGTAATCCCCACCGCTACGAACCCCGACCGGCGGATCTCAGGCAAATGCAGGCCTCCGCGTTGGTGCTGGCTGGCGGCAAGCATCTCGAACCTTATCTCGACCGCTTGAAATCGACGCTTGGCGGCGTGACCATCATTGAGGTTGGGCGCACGATCCCGTCCCTGACGGTTGGCAAGGATGCGGTTTACACCTGCTGCCCCTCGCATGCCGCTGGCACGCTCGACCCGCATTGGTGGCACGGCATCGAAAACACACGGCGCGCCGCGCGGGTGGTGGCGCAGGCATTTGCGGAAAAGGATCCTGCCGGAAAAGATTACTACACGGCCAATGCCAGTGCTTACGGCAAGCGGCTCGAGGGCCTGAAAAAATGGGCCAGATCCGAGCTTGGCAAGGTGCCGCGCGGCCAACGCAAACTGGTCACTGCGCACAATGCATTTAGATATTTCGCCAAGGAATTCGGCTTCGAAGTGATCGCCGTTGCCGGCCTCACCAAAGAGCAGAACACCACGCCGCAGGAGCAGGCGAAAACCATCGAATCGGTTGGAAATTCCGGTGTGCGCGCCGTATTTCCCGAACTTGGAGCAGGCACCAAACCGCTTCAAGCCATCGCCAAGGCCACCGGCACGCGCATCGGCGCGCCGCTCATCGCTGATGGCAACGGCACCGGCAGCGATGCGGGGTTTGAGGCCATGATCCGCCACAACGTGAACGCCATCACCGCAGCTCTAGCCGCACCATGAGCGCACTCCGCTGGCTTACATCCCCCCTCGCCGGCACCGCAGCTGTGATGGCCGGGCTCTGCCTGATTTCCATTCCACTGCGCAAGCTCACCTCCGCCCCAGCGCTGCCCGCAGTCCAAGCCGCAACGGCGGTGGTCTCAGATACTGAAATTTCAGCCGTGCTGCGCATCAAGTCGCTCGCTCCGGCAAAACGACTCACCTTGAAAACCACCGATGGCACAATTTTGTTAGACAAACATCCGCTGGATGCCGGCGAATCCGAGCACGATGTGGCGCTTCGATTCACCGATGGCGAATTTGACATCATCCTGCACGCGGACTTCGGCGATCACCCGTCGGAAACCGCGGTGTTTCTCACGGTGATGCCGGACGGGCACGAGGAACAAACGCACTACGCGACCGGCAGCGGCATCATCGAGGAAACCCTGCGCTACGACTGGTCGCACGCCCATTGAAACCATAAAACCATGGTGAATCCCGCCCACGAATCCTGCGCCCATTGCGGCCACCATCACGAACTCCAGGTGGAGGGCCTCGCCGTGCGCTACCGCGAGGTGGACGCACTGCGCGATGTGTCATTTTCCACATCCTGCGGCGCTTGCGTCGCGTTGATCGGCCCGAACGGCGCTGGCAAAAGTTCCTTGCTCAAGGCGATCGCCGGACTGCTGCCCGTGGCCGCCGGCCGCATCCTCTGGCGCGGCACCAAAGTGGCGCGCTGGAGCCGCGAGATCGCCTATCTTCCGCAACGCGAGAATGTCGATTGGCAGTTTCCCATCACCGTGCGCGGCGTGGTGCGCATGGGCCGCTTCCCGCAGGCCGGATGGTGGCGGCCGTTTTCCAAAACCGACGAATCCGCGATCTGCCGCGCCATCGATATGATGGGACTCAAGGAGATCGAAAACCGCCAGATCAGCCAGTTGAGCGGCGGCCAGCAGCAGCGCGTGTTCCTCGCCCGCGCGCTGGCGCAGGAAGCCCACGTGCTTCTGTTAGATGAACCGTTCACCGGACTCGACCGCCCGTCGAAAGCCGCACTCGCGGAAACCTTGAAACACATCACCGAGGAAGGCCGCCTGGTCATCGCCTCACATCATGACATGGACACCGTGCGCGACATTTATGACGAGGTCCTGCTGCTGCGCCGCAAGGCGATCGCCTTCGGTCCGGTAGCGGAGGTTTTCACCGAGGAAAAGCTCAACGAAACTTTCGGCGACGATGGAAAGGAGGCCGCATGATCGAGTGGTTGATGGAGCCGTTCCAGCATTCATTCAACCAGCGCGCCATCCTCGCGGCGCTCTTGATCGGTTGCACCAATGGTTATGCCAGCGCGTTTGTGGTGTTGAAGAAATCCGCGTTGAAAGTCGGCTCTTTGTCGCACGCGCTGCTGCCCGGCATCGCTGTGGCCATCCTGGTCTTCGGCTTGCACGAATGGAGCGCGTTTCTCGGCAGCCTGTTCGCCGCGCTGCTCATCGGCCTCGGCTCGCTGGCCGTCTCCCGCGGCTCGCGAATCGACCAGGACTCGGCGCTGGCAATTCTCTACACCGCGGCCTTCAGCGGCGGCATCATCCTGCTCCGCCGCATCGGCGTGACCCAGGAAATGGATGAATGGCTTTTCGGAAACATCATGGGCCTGCGTGATAGCGACCTGTGGACGAATTTCTGGATTTCCTTCGCCGCACTCGGCGTTCTAACAGCCCTGCACCGGCCGCTGCTCATGACGCTCTTCGACGCCGAGGTGGCGGCCACCCTAGGCGTGCCGGTGCGCGCTCTCAACTACCTGCTGCTCGCCGTGCTCATCGTGGTGTTGATTTCCTCGCTGCAAGCTGTCGGCTGCATGCTTGCGATCGGCCTGCTGGTCACCCCGGCGGCGACGGTTTATCTTCTAACAGACTCGACCCACGCCATGTTCTGGGGCGGCGCGCTGCTCGGCGGGCTGGGTGCCGCCTTCGCGGTGCTGGCCGGCTGGTGGCTCAACATCGAGCAAGGGCCGGCCATCGTGCTGGTGCTCGGCGCGGTGTTCGCCCTCGCATTTTTCTTCAGCCCGAAATACGGCCTGATCGCCCGCGCCAGGCTGGCCCGTGCACGGCAGACAAACCCATCCTGACGGTCACTCACAAGTTTCGTCGTGTTCCTGATATGCGGAGTAAGCGGGGTCTGAAGCGCCATTGATAGTCCGTGCGCGCCGCCATCATCTACACTACCAGACCGCTCGAATCACTTGTGTCCCCGTGGTGCATGGATTGCGGCATTGGATACTGAGGAAATCGCGTGGATCAGCCCTCGGGCACTACCTTGGCCTCGGGATCGGCACGCCAGATCCGGTGGCGGACTTCCACACCTTTCGGCACATAAACCACCAGTGGCAGGCGGCTGTTATAGCGCATCAGTTGCGCCTCGCCAGCCAGCGTGATGAAGCGGTCCACCTTGGGAACTTCCGAATCCACCGCCATCAGCGTGCCACCCATCGGCCCCAGGTCGGAAACCACGTAACGGGTGAATCCCCAGCCCTCGATGTTCACCGCCTGGAGACTGCCACCGAAGAAATAACGATTCACCGCATCGGTTTTCACCGTCTTGCCAATTTGCAATTCCACCCGCAGCGAGTCCTCCTGCTCGGCGGGCGGAAGCATCAACACATGGCGCGTCATGCCCTGGTCAGCGGGTGGGAATGCCTTGAGATTGCGCTCCGCCTCGGTCTGGGCGCTTGCGGAAAGCACCGCCATGCCCGCCACTGCCATCGATAAAGTGAACGTCTTCATTGGGTCATGAGGCTGGGTTTGCGCCGCCGGGCTCACAAGCCAAAATTTTCCCATGAGACGGCCCGAGTCGAACCTATCGGCGGGGATGCGGGTGCTGCTGGGAACTTTCAGCCAGGCGTGGAACAGCCGCTATCAGCGGCGGGGGCATGTGTTCCAAGGGCGCTACAGGGTGGTGCCGGTGGCGGGCGAGCGGGCGGAGGACGCGCATTACTTCAAAAGCGTAGTCTTACAGGTCACTTGAGCACGCGGCGCAATTCGGTGATGCCATCGCGGATTTCAAAAGCGGAGCTGCGGATGTGGGCCAGTGCCGCGAGTTGGTCGGGGTCTTCCTCCACGGCCATGAGCGCCTGACAGCAGGCGACCGCCTCGTTGAGCCAGTTGAGGCAGCGCTTGAGGATGGCCAGCACGTATCCGGTTTCCGGCTCGTAGCCACTGCTGCGGTCGTTGAGTGCGGCGGCCAGCTTGCCGCTCACCTGCAGCAGGTTGGAAACAAGTTGGTAAGCCGGGGTGCCGGACCCGTGGTCGCCGGGCACCACGTCCATAGCCCGCAGCGCAAGTTCCTGTGCCCGCTCCTGCAATGGATGTCTGTCCTTCTCGTCAAATGAAAAATCCTCATCCAACTCCGGAAAACCTTCGTCATCCTCGTCTTCATCGTCGTCAAAATCCGGCTCATTCTCATCAAAGGCCTTCCCGGCACTGGAGAATCCGGATTCATCACGATCGGCCAGCGCATCCAACAACCCGTCCCACCCCATCACAAAAGTCTCTTTTCGCTCGCTGTCCTCGTCCTCCATGTATTTCTCAAGCACCTCCTGGTAGGCATCCGTCAGTCGGTCGGATTCTTTGAGGCGCTCTTCCCACTCGTATTCATCGAGCTCCTTGGGAAGCCGCATGTCCCTCGGTGCGGGCTCGCGACGGCAGATCACCTGCGCCATGAAATCCCGCATCGCATTCAGGTTGGCGAGTTTCTGTGCCTCCTCGGCATCCTCATCCATCTCCCATTCCTGCGGTGAAATTTCCAAATGATATGAGGCGGACTCGATCAATACCCGCCCGTTGCTTTCACTGAACCATTCGAGGTAAAGCGTGTTTTTCCACTCATAGGGAATGGGGGCCTTGTCCTGATAGAGTCGTTGCAATTCCTCGTCGCCCACCAGCGACACCTTGCTCTTCCGGGATGCCGTCATATCACCGACGATCCCGGCCTGCCTGGTTTCCAGGTCGTTGGCATCGGCCCGCACTTCCGGGAATGGATTTTTAAAACGCAGGCGCGTGCCGGCCAGATCGCGCCAGCAATCTCCCTCAAGCGTGATAACCAGCGGTGCGTCGCGCCCGGCCAACCAGATGTGGCCCGTGGTGCGGCCTTCGACCGTGTTGTCGATTTCACCGTGGGTCACCGCTTCATCAATCCGCCATGCCATGCGCTGATTCTCCACAAGTCGCTGGCAGGCCGTCAAGCCACTGTCCACATCGCTCAATAATGCCGTTTCCCGGGCAGCGCCGCGTATTCGCGGATCAATTCCAGCGCCTCATCACGGCATGACTCGTCTGAGGGAATCGTTCGCTGCGCGGGCGGAATTTGGAACTGTTGGAAAAACTCGCGGTCATCAAAGCCGACCTCCGCGGCATCCTCGATGCGGAAACCATAATGTATCGCAGCGATGCGCGCCCAGTGAATCGCGCCCAGACACATCGGGCACGGCTCGCCGGTGGTGTGGATTTCACAGCCCTCGAGCGAATAGGATCCAAGCATGGAGCAAGCCTCGCGGATGGCGGTCATTTCGCCATGTGCCGTCGGGTCATTGTTGGCGATCACGCGGTTCCAGCCCTCGCCGATGATTTTTCCATCGCGCACCACTACCGCGCCGAACGGCCCGCCATCGCCGCGCCGCATCCCGTGGCGCGCCAACTCGATGGCCCTTTGCATGAATTCATTTTTCATGGTTTTGAACGAATGGTAATAGATCGATCATTTGACTGTCGTTTCCCCAATCTCTGAAATCAAGATGGATGTTTCCGCAAGGAAACCCTAGCATCCGCGCCAGATGAACACCGCTACCGACGCCACTGATGCAGCCCTGCTGGGGGTGCTGCAGGAATCCGTGCCTTTCACGCAGAACCCCTTCAGCGATCTAGGGGAGCGCTGCGGCTTGTCCGAAGGCGAAACGCTGGCCCGCGTGCAGGCACTCAAGGAGGGAAAAGTCATCCGCCAGATCAGTGCGATTTTCGATACCCGCAGCCTCGGCTACGCCTCCAGCCTGGTGGCGGCGAAGATTGCACCGGAAAAACTTGAAGCCGCGGTGGCGGTGATCAACTCCCATCCCGGCGTGAGCCACAACTACCTGCGCAACCACGAGTTCAACCTCTGGTATACCATCGCCGTGCCGCCCATCAGCAAGCTCGGCCTCGAGGGCACCGTGGACCTGCTGCACAAGCTCTCCGGCGCGGAAACCACCCGCTTGCTGCCGACGCTGCGGTTGTTCAAGATCGGCGTGCGGTTTGATGTCGAGGGCTCGGCAAAACCCGGCGATCAATCCGCTCCCGCCTACACTGAGGCGAACCGCAGCAAAGCCCGGCCGCTCACCGCGAAGGAAATCGAATTCGTGCGCCTGATGCAGCGCGACATCCCGCTCGTGGCGCAGCCGTTTCTGGCGGTGGCGGAGGAGCTTGGCATATCCTTCGAAGAGGCTGCCGCGATGCATCATGATTTTCTAACAACTGGCCGGATGCGCCGCTTTGCCGCCGTGTTGCACCACCGCAAAGCGGGATTCGGAGCCAATGCCATGGGCGTCTGGGCCGGGCCGCAGGATGATCCGGAAGCATTGCGAAAACTTGGTGAAACCATGGCTGGATTCCGCGCCGTGAGTCATGCCTACCAGCGCCCGAGTTATCCCGACTGGCCCTACAACCTCTTCACCATGGTCCACGGCAAGAGCGAGGAGGAGTGCGAGCAGACTCTCGCGGCCATCGCCGGTGCCACCGGCATCACCGACCGCCACGCGCTTTACTCCACCAAGGAGTTCAAGAAAGTGCGCGTGAGATATTTTACCGATGAGGAGATGAAGTGGGAGTCCGTGCACACCCAGGCATGAGTGCGGCCAGCTGTTGATGGCACAACTGCTTACTGGCGGAACTTGCGCTTGAAGCTGATGGCGGCGGCGGACTTGGAGATGACGCCCTGGAGATAGGCCACCTCCTCGGCATCCATGCTGTGCTCGACGGCCTGGAGTTTTTCCTGCGCGCGCTGGATGGCCTCCTCGGCGCTTTGCTCGTCGATTTCATCCTCGCCGAGCGCCATGTCCGTTAGAACGGTGACCTTGGTCTGGGTGACTTCCGCAAAACCGGAGCCGACCGCGAGGGTGACAACCTGGCCATTGTGCAGGTAGCGGAGCTCGCCGGGTTGGAGGGAGGTGACCAGGCATGCGTGCATCGGCAGCACGCCGAGTTCGCCATCCGCTCCGGGAAGATAGACGTTGTCCACGGCGTCCGAAAACACCTTCTTCTCAGGAGTGACGATTTCGAGGTGCAAGGACATCTGGGATTTGAGATTTGAAATTTCAAATTTGAGATTCGAATCAATCGCGGGCGACTGAGTCGATGCCGCCCTTCATGTAGAAGTTGCCTTCGGGCACGTCGTCGTGTTTGCCGTCGAGGATTTCGGCGAAGCCCTTGACGGTTTCCTCGATCGAGCAGAGCACGCCGGAAACGTTGGTGAAGACCTCGGCGACGTGGAAGGGCTGGGTGAGGAAACGCTGGATCTTGCGGGCGCGGAACACGGTGAGCTTGTCCTCGTCGGAAAGCTCGTCCATGCCGAGAATGGCGATGATGTCCTGCAGGTCCTTGTAGCGCTGAAGTACCTGCTGCACGCCGCGTGCGACGCGGTAATGTTCCTCGCCGACGATTTCCGGGGCGAGCGCCTTGGAGGTGGATGAAAGCGGATCCACGGCGGGGAAGAGCGCCTGCTCGGCGAGTGAGCGCTCGAGCACGACGGTCGCATCAAGGTGGGCGAAGGTGTTGGCGGGAGCGGGGTCGGTGAGGTCGTCCGCAGGAACGTAAACCGCCTGGATGGAGGTGATGGAGCCCTTGTTGGTGGAGGTGATCCGCTCCTGAAGGGCGGCCATTTCTTCGGAAAGGGTCGGCTGGTAACCCACGGCGGACGGTGTGCGGCCTAGCAGCGCGGACACTTCGGAACCGGCTTGCGAGAAACGGAAGATGTTGTCCACGAAGAGCAGCACGTCCTGGTTGTCCTCATCGCGGAAGTGCTCGGCCATGGTCAGCGCTGAAAGCGCGACGCGGAGGCGGGCACCGGGAGGCTCGTTCATCTGGCCGTAGCAAAGCGCGACCTTCGAACCCTCGGCCAACACGGGCGTGCCTTCGGGGTTGAGCTTCGGATGACCCTTTTCGTCCTTCTCGGTGGCTATGACACCGGATTCGATCATTTCCCAATAGAGGTCGTTGCCTTCACGGGTCCGCTCACCCACGCCGGCGAAGACGGAGAAACCACCGTGCGCCTTGGCGATGTTGTTGATGAGTTCCATGATGACGACGGTCTTGCCGACGCCGGCACCACCGAACATGCCGCCCTTGCCGCCCTTGAGCAGCGGGCAGATCAAGTCGATCACCTTGATGCCGGTGGGCAGGATTTCCGCGTTGGCGGATTGCTCGGTGAGAGTGGGCGCTGGGCGGTGGATGGGCGAGCGGTGCGAAGCATTCGGAATCGGCACGTTTTCGTCCACGAGGTCGCCGGTGACGTTGAAAATGCGGCCGAGCACCTGTTTGCCGACCGGCACGGCGATCGGTTTTCCGGTATCGGTGAGTGCCATGCCGCGCTTGAGGCCATCGGTGGTGGACATGGCAACCGCGCGCACCCAGCCATCGCCAAGGTGTTGCTGCACTTCGAGCACCAGTTTGGTGTCCACGCCATTGAGGACGTATTGGATCTCCAGCGCGTTGTAGATTTCAGGCAGCTTGGTGGCCTTGGAGAAGTCGGCGTCGATGACGGCGCCGATGATCTGGACGATGGTTCCGGTGTTGCTCATGGGATGAAAGTTCGAGGTTATTAGTTAGAAGTTATGGGTGCCTATTATTCCATCGCCTTCATCGCGGTGGTGATTTCGAGGAGTTCGGCGGTGATGGCACCTTGGCGGAGCTTGTTGTATTCGAGGGTGAGCTCCTTGATGAACTTGTTGGCGTTGTCAGTGGCGGACTTCATGGCGACCATCCGTGCGGAGTGCTCGGAGGCGCGGGACTCGACGTGGGCCTGGAAGACCTCGTAGTTGACATAAAGCGGCAGGATCGCCGCAAGCACCTCGGCGGGACTCGGTTCAAAGGTAAAATCGCGGTCCGGATCGTTCTGGTGCTGCTGCACGGAGAAGCCCGTGCCAATCTGTTCGAAGGCCTGCTCCTCGCCGTCGCGGTGGGCTTGGATCGGCAGCAGCGTGACGACTTCCGGTTCCTGGCGCAGGGTGTTGACGAAACTGGTGAAAGCGATGGAAACCTTGTCGTAGTTGCCATCGAGAAACTGCTGGCTGAGGAACTTGGCGATCGGCCGGGTTTGTGAGAAGGGCACCGGATCGCGCACGGTGAAATCCGCGATGACATTCTTGCCGAGCTTTTCACAAAGGATGCGCAGCTTGCGGCCGACGGTGACGATGTCCGCGGTCGGCGAGGTTTGCGCCCTGATTTTGCGCGCGAGGTTGGTATTGAGTGGTCCGCAGAGGCCCTTGTCGGTGGAGATCACGAGCACCAGTTCGCGGTTGCCCTCGCGATGTTCGAGGAAAGGGTGGGACTCCTCGCTGAAGTTCTTGCGGATGTCGAAGAGCACCTGGGTGAGGCGCTCGGCATAAGCACGGCCGGCCAGCGCCTGGTCCTGCGCCTTCTTCATCTTCGCGGCCGCGACAAGCTGCATCGCGCGGGTGATTTGCGCGGTGTTCTTGACCGATTTGATGCGGCGGCGGATGTCGCGGAGGTTGGCCATGTTTTACTGCGTAAAAGGTTAGAAGTTAGAAGTTAAAAGTTAGAAGTTATTTGTTAAAAGTGGCTGAAATGGAGTTTGTTGGGGTTTGAAAATCACCAATAACTTCTAACAAATAACATTTAACTTATTTCCAGCTCTTCTTGAAGTCCTCGATGCCTTGTTTGACAGCGTCCACCATGGCAGCGTCCTTCTTGAGGTCGGGCTTTTCGTTGCGGATCTTGTCGAGCAGTTCGCCCTTGCGGGTGTTGAAGTATTCGCCAAGTGCGGCTTGGAAACGCTTGACGTCGGAGACGGCGACGTCGTCGAAGTAGCCGTTCTGCATGGCGAAGAGATAGACCGACTCCATCTCCATGGCCAGCGGGCTGTATTGGTTCTGCTTGAAGAGCTCGACGATGCGGGCGCCGCGGTCGAGTTTCTTCTTGGTGGAGGCATCGAGGTCGGAGCCGAACTGGGCGAAAGCCTGGAGTTCGCGGAACTGCGCGAGGTCGAGCTTGGTGGTGCCGGCCACGGACTTGATGGTCTTGGTTTGCGCGGCGGAGCCGACGCGCGAGACCGAGAGACCCACCGAGATGGCGGGGCGGATGCCCTGATAAAAAAGGTCGGTTTCCAGATAGATCTGGCCGTCGGTGATCGAGATCACGTTGGTGGGAATGTAGGCGGAAACGTCGCCGGCCTGGGTTTCGATGATCGGCAGCGCGGTGAGCGAGCCACCACCGGCGGCTTCGGAGAGGCGGGCGGAGCGCTCAAGCAAGCGACTGTGGAGATAGAAAACGTCACCGGGATAAGCCTCGCGGCCGGACGGGCGGCGGAGAATCAGCGACACCTGGCGGTAGGCGACGGCGTGCTTGGAAAGGTCATCGAAAACGATGAGCACGTCCTGGCCCTTGTCCATGAGATACTCGGCGATGGCGCAACCGGCGTAAGGGGCGAGGTATTGCATGGCGGCGGCATCCGATGCGGAGGCGGAAACCACGGTGGTGTATTCCATGGCACCGGCGTCCTCGAGGATTTTGACGGTGCGCGCGACGTTGGAGAGCTTCTGGCCGATGGCGACGTAGATGCAATACAGCGGCTTGTGGTTCTGGAGCTTGCCCTGCTCCGCGGCCTTGTTTTGCTGGGCTTGGGAAATGATGGTGTCCACCGCGATGGTGGTCTTGCCGGTGGCGCGGTCGCCGATGATGAGTTCGCGCTGCCCGCGGCCAACGGGGATCATGGCGTCGATGGACATGATGCCGGTCTGCACGGGCACCGAGACGGACTTGCGCTTGATGATGCCGGGCGCGATTTTTTCCATCGGATAATAAGCGGCGGCGGCGATGGCACCCTTGCCGTCCACCGGTTCGCCGAGCGCGTTGACGACGCGGCCGAGCACAGCCTCGCCGACGGGCACGGAGAGCAGCTTGCCGGTGGTGCGGCACTCGGAGCCTTCCTTCACCGCGGCATAATCGCCGAGAAGCACGACGCCGACTTCGCTTTCCTCAAGGTTGAGGGCCATGCCGGTGACGCCGCCACCGAAGTCGATCATCTCGTTGAGCATGACGTCGGAAAGTCCTTCGACTTTGCAAACGCCGTCGCCGACCTGACGGACGGTGCCGACGTTGGTTTTTTCGACCGAAGAAGTGATTCCGGCGATTTGTTGTTCGAGTTCCTGGAGGATGCTGCTCATGGCAAGGTTGTCAGTTATCAGTTATCAGTTGAGAGGAATCAGAATGCGGCGGCGAGTCGGTCGAGGCGGCCTTGGACACTGCCGTCGAAAACGTCGTTGCCGACACGGATGCGCAGGCCGCCGAGAAGCGCGGGGTTGACCTGGTATTCGGCGACGAGATCCGCTCCGTATTGGCGGGCTAGCCCGGCGAGGACGCGCTGGCGGGTGGCTTCGTCGAGTTCCACGGCACTTTCCACAGTCACCTTGCGGCGCTCGAGTTCGAGGCGGGTGAGGCGCTGCAGCGCGGCGAGGATGGCGCGGTAATCGCGCGGTTTGGTTTGCGCCAGGCTGGTGAAAACCGTGCGCAGCTTCGCGTCGTCGAGCCGACCGCCGGTCTGGCAGAGCCCGAACAGACGGCGGGCGGTGTTGGCGGCGACTTTGGAGATTTTCATGGGAAGTGAAGAGAATTTCGGAAAAATCAGCCTTCGACCTTGGCGAGGGCGTCTTCGTTGATGCGCTTCTGGTCATCCGCGTTGAGCACCTTGCCGGTGACTTGCGCGGTGGTGGCAGCCACCAAGCGGCCGAACTCACCCTTGAGCTCGGCGATGAGGCGGTCGCGATCGGCCTTGGCGGCGGCCTCGGCCTTGGTGAGGATGCTCTGGGCCTGGGCGATGGCCTCCTGTGCCTTCTGCTCGCTGAATGTATGGGCGCCTTGTTTGGCCTCGTTGATCAGGCGCACCGCCTCATCATTGGCCTTGGCGATGGCGGCCGCCGTCGTTTCTTCGGATTCTGCGAGTTGTCTCTCGATGCGCTTGAGCTTCTCCTCGCCCTCGGCGATGCGCATCTTGCGCTGGTCGAGCATCTGCTGGATCGGCCCGAAGGCGAATTTCTTGAGCAGAAACGCGAACACCAGGAAGCCGATCATCTGGGAGAAAAGCAACTGGCCGTGCAGACCGAACTGCGATTTGAGGTTTTCGCCCACGGCTTGAAGCTCGGCGGCGACGCCACCGGTCTCGGCGAGGATGAAGATCAGGTCCATGTTGGTGATTGGCGGGGATTAATGCGCGGAAAAATTAAAGGAAGCGGGGAAAACGCCGGAGAAGACGGGAACGCCGCCTTCTCCGGTGATGGCAGGCATTACTTGCCGAGCAGGATGGTGATGATGAGCGCGCCTTCCGCGAGAGCGGAGATGAGCAGCGATTGCACGAGCACCTTGCCCGAAGCGCCGGGGTTGCGGCCGACGGCTTCGCAGGCTTTGAGGCCGATGAGTCCGAGGGCGACAGTGGCGCCGAGAGCGGCGCCGGCGATGGCGATGTTTCCAGTCATGGTAGCGGGATGTGTTTGTTGTGGTTTAGGGATTTGGAAGCCCCCGCAGTCTTTGCCACGGTCCGGATTCCAAAATTGGTGTCAATGTCCGTGTTCACCCTCTTCATCGTGGGTGCACATCAGCGAGGTGAATACGGCGGTGAGAAGGGTGAAAACGAGGGCTTGGATGGCTCCGACCATCAGTTCGAGGAAATAGAACGGCAGCGCGGCCAGCCAGCCGAACCACTTGCCGCCCATGTAAAGCATCAGCTCCAACAGGCTCTCCCCGGCATAGATGTTTCCGTAGAGACGGAAGGTCAGCGTGAGCGGGCGGATCAAGATGGAGACCACTTCCAGGAAGCCGACGAGGAAGAAGATCGCAATCAGCATGATCTTGATGAAGCCCTTGCCCTCGCCTTGATAGACGAAGATGTGGGCGAGAAAACCGCCGGGTCCGTTGGCTTTGACCGACCAGTAAAGCCACATTGCAAAGAACGCCAGCGCCAGGCCGAGCGTCATGTTGAGGTCCGCATTGGCACCGCGCAGGAAGGGTGCCCACTCGATGATCTTGCCGGCCTCGTTGACGCGATTGATGCCGATGGTGCCGACACCCGGGAACAAGCCCATCCAGTTGGCGCAGATGATAAAGATGAAAATGGAGCCGAAAAACCAGAAAGTGTCGCGGGCCAGCTTGGCACCCATGATGGTGGCGAGGAAGTCCTGAAGCCCTTCAATCACAGTTTCCAACAGGTTTTGGAGGCCGGAAGGCACCAGGCTGATCTTGCGGGTGGCGAGCTGCGCGATGAAGATGATCACTGCGGCAACCAGCCACATGGCGACCATCGAATTGGTGATCTTGAAAAATCCAAAATCCACAAGAACCGGCGCGTTGAAAGGCAGTTCGTGGTGGCCATCCCCGGCGGCTTGGAGAGGAAGCGCGAGTCCGAAGAGCCAGACGGCGATGATGGTGGGAAAATGGCGCATGCGTGGGTAGCGGTGGCGGCGGGCGCGCGGTTTTTAATGAGGATCGCGCGGTGGGCAAGTTCTAAAGTTGAAAATTTCCGGCAAGCCACGCCTTTTTTTGTAGAACACGCCGAGACTGATGATTCCCAATTCGCAAAGATCTCAGCTCTGGCATGGGCGCGCGGGCCGTTCACTGCGGGAAAAGAGGAACCCGGTTTCAAGCGCCCTCAGCTCTTCTTGTGTGCATGGTCGAGGGCGGCGGCGATGAAGCCGGAGAACAAGGGATGCGGGCGGTTCGGCTTGGACTGGAACTCGGGGTGGAACTGTGCGCCGACATGGAATGGATGATCCGCGAGCTCGATGATCTCCACCAGGCCTTCCTCGGCCGAGACCGACGAGATCACCAGCCCCGCTTCCTGCAGCTGCTCCTGATAGTCGGAGTTGAATTCATAGCGGTGGCGGTGGCGCTCGTGGATGCGGTCCTTATTGCCATAGAGGTCTGCGGCCTTGGTGCCGGCGAAGAGGATCGACTCGCATGAACCAAGCCGCATGGTGGCCCCCATGTCCTCGATGCCCTTCTGCTCTTCCTGCAAACAAATCACCGGATGCACGGTGGTTTTGTCGAACTCGGTGGAGTTCGCATCCTTCAGGCCGCAGACGTTGCGTGCAAACTCGATAGTGGCGATTTGCATGCCCAGACAGATGCCAAAATACGGAATCTTGTTCTCGCGGGCATATTGAGCCGCCATGATTTTACCTTCCGTCCCGCGGTCGCCGAATCCGCCGGGAACCAGGATGCCGTCCACTTCGCCAATGATGGCTTTCGCGCCGTGGTCCTCCACCGACTCGGTGTCCACGCGCATGATCTGCACCTTGGTATCATGATGTGCGCCGGCGTGGATAAGCGATTCGTAGATCGACTTGTAAGCGTCCTGCAGCTCAATGTATTTGCCGGCCACGGCGATGGTCACCTTGTGCTTCGGATGGATCACTCGCTGGACAAAATTCTCCCAATCCTCAAGCGCCGGCGAAGGCGTGTGACCGAGGCCGATCTTGTCCACCACCAAGCGGTCGATCTTGTCTCGGCGGAGGTCGAGCGGGCATTCGTAAATCGTATGGGCCACATCGCGGAAGGCGACGACGTTCTTGCGCTCGACGTTGCAGAACATGGCGATCTTCTTGCGGTTGTCCTCATCAAGATCCGCCTCGGTGCGGCAGATGATGATGTCCGGCTGGATGCCGATCTCGCGGAGTTTCGCCACCGATTGCTGGGTGGGTTTGGTTTTCACCTCGCCGGCGGCCTTGATGTAGGGCAGCAGCGTGACATGGATGAAACAAACGTTGTCCTTGCCCACTTCCAGAGCGTATTGGCGCAGCGCTTCGAGGAAAAGAAGGCCCTCCATGTCGCCCACGGTGCCGCCGATCTCGGTGATGAGCACGTCCACGTCCGGGTTGTTGGCGGTCACGCCCTGAAGGCGGGATTTGATCTCATCGGTGACGTGTGGGATGAACTGCACGGTCTTGCCGAGATACTCGCCACGGCGTTCCTTCTTGATCACGGAATCGAAAACCTGGCCGGAGGTGAGGTTGTTCATTCTTGATAGAACTCCGGAGGTGAAACGCTCGTAATGGCCGAGGTCGAGATCCGTCTCCGCGCCGTCGTCGAGCACATAGACCTCGCCGTGTTGATAGGGCGACATGGTGCCGGGATCGACGTTGAGGTAGGGATCAAACTTCTGCATGAGCACCTTGAGACCGCGTGCTTCGAGCAGCGTGCCGATGGATGCGGCCGCGAGGCCCTTGCCGAGTGAGGAAACAACGCCGCCGGTGACAAAGATGTATTTCATGGGAGTGCCAAGTGATCAGGGAATGAGAGGATGCGTTCGATTGCGAGGGCTTGTTGCGGGGTATCGACACCGGGCGAGGTATCGTTTGTTAGAATCACCTTGATCGAGGCGCCGTTTTCAAGGGCGCGGAGTTGTTCGAGCGACTCGGCTATTTCCAGCGGCGAGGGTGGCCAGGCGACGAAGCGTTCGAGAAAACTCCGGCTGTAGGCGTAGATGCCCTTGTGGCGCAGCACCGGCAGGCCGGGCACCGCGTTGCGGAAAAACGGCACGGGCGAGCGCGAGAAATACAGCGCGCGGCCGTCGAGTGCGGTGACGACTTTCACCACATTGGGGTCGAGCACCGCCGGATCAGCGGGATCGAGCGGGTTGGCGGCGGTGGCCATGTCGAGCGCGGGATCCGCAGTCATGGTGGCCGCGAGCTCGTCGATGAGCGAGGGCTCGATGAGCGGTTCGTCGCCCTGGATGTTGACGATGTGGGTGGCCTGCGGCACGGCGCGCGCGGCCTCGGCAATGCGATCAGTGCCAGTTGGGTGTTCAGGCGAGGTCATCACGGCGTGTCCGCCGAAGTTTTCCACAGCCTGCAGAATCCGTGCGTCATCGGTGGCCACCAGGATTTCATCCAGCCGAACGCATTGCCGGCAGCGCTCCCACACGTGCTGGATCAATGGTTTGCCGGCGATGATATGGAGCGGTTTGCCGGGGAAGCGGGTGGAGCCCCAGCGCGCGGGAAGGACTCCAAGAACATGGAAATGGGAAGAGGAAAGAGGCACGCCTACTTATGGTTGCGCGACGCTATGGCAAGCCCCCGCCCGGGGACAAGCGCGGTTTCCATAAATATACGCCATGCGCGGCCAACGTGAGCCGCGGGGCGGATGCCATGGGCGAGGCATACCATCATCACTTTCCGGGGTTCACTCTTCTTGAATTACAAGCTCCGGCTTCTGATTTCCGCGGTGATTTCCGCGATGAACTCGTCCAACGGCTTCGCGCCGAGGTCGTCCTTGTCGCGGTGTCTAACGGAGACAGTGCCTTCGTCGGCCTCGCGCTGGCCGATGACGAGCATGTAGGGGACGCGGTCGAGGCGGGCGTTGCGGATTTTCGCGCCGATCTTGTCGGAGGTGCGGTCCACGGTGAGGCGGACGCCGGCGTCGGCGAGCTTGGCGGCGGCGGCTTCGGCGTGGTCGAGGGTTTTCTCGGAAATCGGCAGGATGCGGACTTGCTCGGGGGCGAGCCAGGTGGGGAACTTGCCTTCGAAGTGCTCGATGAGCAGCCCGGTGAATCGCTCCATCGAGCCGAATGGTGCGCGGTGGATCATCACCGGAATGTGCGGCTGGTTGTCCGCACCCACATAACTGAGGCCGAATCGAACAGGCAGGTTGTAGTCCACCTGCACGGTGCCGAGTTGCCAATCGCGGCCGATGACATCCTTGACGACGAAATCGATTTTCGGACCGTAGAACGCGGCCTCGCCGATCTCCTCGGTGTATTCCACGCCGAGCGTTTGCACGGCATCGCGCAAGGCCGCTTCCGCCTTGTCCCAGTTTTCGGGTGAGCCGACGTATTTGTCGCTGTCCGGATCGCGCAGCGAGAGGCGCACGCGGTATTCGTGCATGCCGAGGGTTTTGAGCACGGTTTTGACGAGGTCGAGGCAGCCGGTGACTTCCTGCGCCACTTGCTCGGGCGTGCAGAACAAGTGGGCGTCGTCCTGGGTGAAACCACGGACGCGGGTCATGCCGCCAAGCTCGCCGGATTGTTCCCAACGATAAACGGTGCCGAATTCGGCGAGGCGGACAGGAAGATCGCGGTAGGAATGGTGGTCGCTCGCATAGATCTTGATATGATGCGGGCAGTTCATCGGCTTGAGCAGATAACCTTCGTAGGTTCCGTCTGACAGGCCATTGACGAGTGTGGCGCAACTGGCGTCTTCATCGGCGAGTTTTTCCAACACATCGCGCTCGGCGATCGCCGGATACTGGCTTTCCTGATAGAACGGAAAGTGGCCGGAGGTGCGGTAGAGCTCGAGCTTGCCGATGTGCGGGGTGAAAACCTGCGAGTATCCCTGCTTGTCGAGCTCGGCGGTGATGAAATCCTGAAGCGCGCGTCTAACAAGCGCGCCCTTCGGCTTCCAAAGGACGAGTCCCTGGCCTACCATTTCATCGATGTGGAAAAGCCCCAGCTCGCGTCCGAGGCGGCGGTGGTCGCGTTTTTTCGCCTCTTCCAGGCGGTTGAGGTGTTCCTCCAACAACTCCTTGTTTTCAAATGCGGTGCCGTAGAGCCGCTGAAGCTGGCCTTTCGACTCATCGCCCAGATAGAACGACGAGGAAACCGACATGAGTTTCACGTTCTTGCACTTCGAGGTGTAGCCGACGTGCGGGCCGGCGCAGAGATCGATGAACTCGCCGTTTTGAAAACACGAGATTTCCTCGCCTTCCGGGATCTTGTCGATGAGGTCGAGCTTGAAGCGCGAGGGATTGCCCGGGCGCTCGGAAAGTCCGCCGAGGCGGCCGCTTTCGGCCATGGCTTTTGCCTCGTCGCGCGAAATCGCCTTGTATTCGAACTTCTGGTTTTCCTTGGCGATTTTTTTCATCTCCGCCTCGATTTTCTCGAAGTCATCCGGAGTGATGCGGTGCTTCATGTCGAAGTCGTAATAAAACCCGTTCTCGACCGGCGGGCCGTAGGCAAACTGGGCGTCTGGCCAGATACGCAGGATGGCGGTGGCCATGACGTGGGCGCAGGAGTGGCGGAGGCGCTCCAGGTCGGTCATTTGCTGGCGTTCGTCGAGAGTCTTGCGTTCGTTCATGGCGGGGAGAGGAAACCCGCACTGCGGCGCATGATCAACCCGAAAGGTGTGCCATGCGCGGACAGGAAAGGATGTGCTCGATGCCGAGGTCATCAATTTCAACAACACCGCCTCTGTCATCAATCCGGTGATCTCCGACTCCAATTCGTGCCGCTGCACGGAAACCATGCGTTTGATGACTGCCTGATCCATCGGTTCACCCGATTCCCACCGTCAGGTCCGGCACACTCCACAACAACCCTGCCGCCGTTTTTGCACCCGCCCGCTCTTCTTTTGGATAGGGATTACCCGCCCTCCCGCCGGGCGCGGTCCCGGCGGAGGCTGGCCAGCGTGACGCGTGGCCGCAGGATCCAGCGGCCGTAGATCCAGCCCGCCAGCGCGCCGCCGAAGTGGCAGGCATGGCCGATCCGGAACCATGATCCCATGCCGTGATCCTCAAGCGCATTGCCCAGCGATGACAAACCGGGCAGATCGAGCGCCGGATTGATCAAAGCGAGGATCAATGCCGCCAGCAGGATGCCCAGCCCCAGGTTTTTGGCGGACAGCGGCACCGGCATCATCCGCGATTGCGGCGAGAGCGTGGTCAGCAGCAACAACAAGGCCAGGCAACCTCCGGACAAGCCGACGAGCAAGCCATTGCCTAACAGCAAATGTAACAACCCACCGGCCAGCACTCCCGCCGACGTCGCGAGCAGCATCACCGCTTTTCCCGCGATGTGCTCGATGCGCGCGCCCATGAGCAATAACAACAATCCGTTCAGCCCGAGATGCCACCAACCGCCATGCAGCAGGCCATGAGTGAAAACCTGCCACGGTTTTCCTGTTAGAAAACCCTCCCGGCTCAGGCCGAAAGTTTCAAACCACCATGCGGCGTCATCCGATCCGCCAGGTAGGGAGATGAAAAGCTGGATTCCCGTCACCAGCGCCAGACACGCCCATGAGGCCCGGGCTTGAAGGATTTGCCGCAGGTTTGCCGCCGGATTTGCGAGCGGACCAGATGCCTTCATGATGCGGGTCGCCTGGCGGCCGTGATGCGCTCATCTCACTCCACCACCCGTGCGCGCGGCTCACGGCGGACGGTGTCCTCGCCGCCGGCACAAGTCACGAACGGCCCGCCTTCCAGCGGAGCCACCCCACTGAAGGCGACATCCGGCATTTCCGATGGCCGCCCGGCGAGCGGAAAATCCTTCCTCAACGGGAAAAACGGATAGCCCTCCCACATCAGGATGCGCTTGAGATTCGGATGACCGGAAAACCGGATGCCCATCATGTCGTAAACCTCGCGTTCGTGCCAATCGGCACCCGGCCAGATGTCGGTGGCACTCGGCACCTCCTCGTCCTCGGCCACCCTGGCCTTCACGCGCAGGTGTTTGGAGTCATCCACCGTCGCGATTTCATAAACCATCTCAAAACGCGGGTCGTCACCGAAGTGATCGATGCTCGAAACATCGAGAATCATCTCATAACCGAGCTTGTTGCGGCACTCCGCAAGCACATCGTGGAGGTCCGCAAGCCCGGTGATGAGGGTTTGCTCACTGCGGAACTCGACGGTTTCCAGAATCCGCGCACCAAAGGTTTCGCGGAGTTTCGTCACATCTTCTGCTGCTGGCATGGCTGGTAAAAAGTTTCAGGAAGCACCTTCGAAAAACACCTTCTTCTGGGCCATAGTGGACTCCTCGCCCTCGATCTTTTTCTGAAGCTGCATCAGCCCCTCAATCAATGCCTCGGGCCGCGGCGGGCAACCGGAAATATAGACGTCCACCGGGATCAGTTGGTCGATTCCCTGCAACACGGCGTAGCTGCGATACATGCCGCCGCTCGACGCACAAGCACCCATCGCCACGCACCATTTCGGCTCCGGCATCTGGTCCCAGATCCGTTTCACCGCCAGCGCCATCTTGTAAGTGACCGTGCCGGAAACAATCAGAACATCCGCCTGGCGCGGCGAAAACCGCATCACTTCCATCCCGAACCGCGAGATGTCAAAGCGGCTCGACGCCGTGGCCATGAGCTCGATCGCGCAGCAGGCCAGGCCCATCGGCATCGGCCACAACGAGTTCTTGCGCATCCAGTTGATGGCGGCATCCACGCGGGTGAGGATCACGTTGCCCTCGATTTTGGAATCGTAGGCGGTGTTTAGGGTGTTGGAGGAAGGGCTGACCATGGTGGAAACGGCTGGCCGGAATCTGGCGGCCGAACCCCGTTCTCTCAAGCCGTTTGTGAAAAAACCTTGATCCGTGCTTTCCTTCCCCGATTTGAAACGCCTTGTTCCGCCATTATTGCCAGTGGGGTGTTCCGCCCATGCGACGGAAATCGAACCCGTTGCCACTCGCTCAAACCGTCCCACCACCCTTCCATAAAAGTATTCTCATGAACACTCTTCGCGCTTTCCCTTATTCCGCCACGCAGTCCTTGCGCAGCGCCCATTTGATTCCACCTTGAATCCCTGACACGGTTGCCTTTTCGATCATTGATTAGGCTGAAAACTCGATTCCTCCGCTTGTGGTTTCTCGGGTCAACGCTGCTTTGCGGTCCTGCGGAGGCGGTGAACTACGAGGTCTATCCTGGTTCCGCGTTTTATCTCACCCAGATGCTCGATCGCACCAAGTGGTCATTCGTTGCGGGCCAATCCAACGGCATCTACCACCATCCGGTGGGTTTCAACGATCTCGACGCCACCCAGGAAACCACATACACCAGCCACTTCACCAACCGCTTCGCGATGGTCGAGGGCGACATGGGCAGTGGCTCGACCACCAGTGACGTGCCCAACCTCCAGCGCATGTCCGCGCTCGGGCTCACTCCGGTGGCCGCATTCGTCAACCGGGCCTCATCGAATCTCGCGACATGGCGGCAGTTGATCAGAAACAACGCCGCCGAGGGCGCGCCATCCTACGAGATGCTTGCGCCACATGTCATCGATGACAACCCGCTCGGTTGGAATGATCCGTCATACGATTACGCCCGCGACAACATGCGGGTGCCCGGATGCATCGGAAGCGGCGTGGACGCCCCGGTGTATCTTTTTGTAAACCGGGACCAGGCCTACCGTCAAAGCATCTACGATCTGCAGGAATGGACCGTTTCCAACGGCAGGGAGTTCAACTATCTGCTCTCTCCCAACTTCAGCTACAACGCCGCGCTGCTCGCGGATACCCAAACCACCGTCCGCGCGCTGGAGGACAATGGCCACGAACCCGATGTCTATGGCATCGTGCTCTATGGCGAGCGACCGGTCGCTTTGACTCCGGAAAAAGTAAACGTCAATGGAGTCGATCGGGCTGCGTCCACCATCACCGGACTCGCATACTGGCTGTTGAAACATCACGATGGCGAACCCGGCACGCTCGATCTCAGTGCGATCCACGGCGAAACCACCCATGGCGGCGGCGTGATGCAGCCCACGCTTGCGACACCCTCGCAGATCGTTCCGCTTTCCTCCACTGCCAGCCGCACGTTCACGCTTCGCCTGAATAATACCAGTCCGTGGCTGGACTACGCCGGAGTGCTCCGCGCCCGTGCTCACGGCAGCGTCGCGGATTGGACGATCACCTTCACCATGGGCACCCGGGATGTGACGGCCCAGGTGCTTTCCGCAGACGGGAAACTTTTCGTTGGTGCCGACCGCTGGATGCCCGGATCCCAGCACGAACTTACCATGACGATCACGCCTAACGGATCTCCCGGTCCGCTCAAGCTGGTCGTCGAGGCGCTGCCTCACGCCGGCATCGACCACGCGCTGGATGTGCTTTCCTTCGAATTGGGGACCCACGGCAATACTCCGCCGACGCTCGCTTTGAACACGATCCCGCAAATCACCCGCGAAGCGCTGCCCTTCGGGCCGCTCTGGTTCACCTGTGGCGATGCCGAAACCAGCTCCACTTCCCTTGTGGTAAGCGCTTCGTCATCGGACACGCTGCTCGTTCCAAACAACAACATCAGCCTCGGCCAAAACGGAGTGCAGCGCTGGCTCCGCGTCGTCCCGGCCACCGGGCGCTGGGGCATCACCAACATTTCCGTGACGGTCAGTGACAGTGTTTCCAGCGTGACGAAGTCGTTTGCTTTGACAGTCGATCGCACCACCGTGCTGCCCGTCGTGAAGGCGGACAATCCGCTCAACCTTGAACTCGACGAGAGTTGGCAGGGCTCGGTGAGACCAGGACCAGTCAACCAGGCCGTGTGGGATGCCACAGTCACGCGGCCGAACTCAGTGAACCTGGCTGCGGACTTCGAACTGGCCGGCCTTCGCATTACCAACCCCGGCGGCGATGTCACCATCAACGGAACATCCACGCTCTCCATCGGTATTTCGGGTATCGACATGGCAAGTTCGACACGGAACCTGACACTCCATGCTCCGCTGGCCTTGGACGAATCGGCTGAATGGAAAATCGCCACCAGCCGGCTTGTGCGTGTGACACAAGACATCACCGGCAGCGGAGGCATCGCAAAATCCGGCGGCGGCCGGCTTGAACTTCTGGGCGATGACACTTTCACCGGTCAGCTTTCCACCCATGGCGGCGAAATGGTCAAGAGCGGCTCCGGCGCTCAGTCCAGCACCATGGTTACGGACAACGCGCGGTTCCGTGCTTCCCACAGCGGCGCTTTCGGCATGGGCGACCTCAGCGTCGGCGCGGCTAACAACTACACTGGCGGCATCATCCTTTCAGGTGACATCTCCGTATTAACTGAAAAATCAGTGACTATCGCCGCCCGCAACAGCAATACCGACGCCGTTTCAAGCGTTTCGGGAAACAATACTTTCGGCGGCAACGTCGCATTCGGAACGGGCGGCGTATTTTACGGCTTCAGCAGCACGGGCGGACTCCTGACACTATCAGGAAACTTTTCGTCCAAGGCCACCGGCAACCGCAACTTCACACTGCGCGGCGCGGGGGATGGACGCATGACAGGAAAAATTTCCGACGGCAGTGGTGTTGTCGGACTGGTCAAGAGCGGTTCCGGCACATGGTCTCTCGCCGGGGTCCACACATTCAGCGGTGCCGTCAGCCATCAGGAAGGAACGCTTGGAGTTTTCAGTCCGCTTGCGAAGCAGGCGGTGACGGTTTATCCGGGCGCGGTTCTGACGGGAAATGGAACACTGGGAGGAAGCGTTTCAATATCAGGAATCCACTCGCCCGGCGATGGGGTGGGAAGCCAGTCCATTCAGGGACCGCTTTCCTATCAGGACGGCGCCCGCATCCGCTGGGAGATTGGCGGCCAGTCGCCATCAGGTGACCTGATCACCGCGGCCGCTGTCACGGTTGCAAGCGGCGCATCCATTGATGTGGTTGCGAATACTCCGAACGGCACCGTGGATTTCACCCTTCCATTCTGGCGCGAAGCCAGGACCTGGCCCGTTCTAACAGCGAACTCGATCGCCGGTTCCTTCACCCTGGCTTCCGGCGCGGTCGATTCGACTGGCGGCTCCTCTTTGCCATACGGAGATTTCAACCTCGTCCAAACCCCGGCCTCCGTGTCACTTCAGTGGACTCCCGCGCCGCCGTTCAGAACCTGGCAATATGTGAGCTTCGGAACTTCCTGGGACGATCCCTCCATCGCGGGTGCCGATCAGGATCCCGACGCCGACGGTTGGTCCAACGCGAATGAATGGATCACCGGCACCGATCCCAAGAAAGCGTCCTCACGCTTCACGGCGACCTTGGACCAGTCCGGACTTTTCTTCAACCGTGTGGAAGGCAGGAGCTATCGCATCGAGACCACTGCAAATCTACAGGACGAATGGACGACGCATGCAATCGTCCCATCAGGTTCAGGTTCTGTCACGATTCCAATCATACCAACCGGCGAACCGCGCCGATTCTACCGCGTGGCCGTCGGTTGGAATCCGTGAACCTTTTGAATTCCCGTTGATTCGGGATGTTGGGATTCTTTCACCCAAGCGGCAAACTGCCGCACAATCGCTTGCGAACCGCGGCCGCCGCCTCTATCCCTCACCCGTGTCCCGCAAGGACGATCCCGCCCACGGTTGGCTGCGCCGCGCCGTGACCCACCCGGATTTTGACCCACGCCTGGCCCGTTTGGCCGATGGCGAGGGCGAACTTGTGCTCGATCACGTGGCCGAGGCCGCGCAGTCGTTCATCACGGCGCTCGTTTGCGAAGCGGCACGGGAGCGGAAATAGCCGCGTGTCTGGCTGGTCTGCGACATGCCGCGCCACCGCGAGCGGCTGGCGGCCGAGATGGAGCTGTGGGGCATCAACGCGCTGGTCCTGCCCGAGCCGCCGTCTGAAACCGGCGACGGCACGATCGCCGATCCCGAGTCCGCCGCCGAGTGGTTCTCGGTCTTGGAAATCCTCGCCCGCGCGGAAAGCTGCGCAGTGCTCTGCGGCAGCGAGGCGTTTTCGACGAAAGCCCCCTCGCCAGCCGCATTGCGGTCGAGCCGGACGACGTTGAAACCCGGCACCGAACTCGATCCGGAGCAACTTGCGAAATCACTAGCGGATCACGGCTACGAGCGCGTCCCGGGCGTGATCTCGCGCGGCCAGTTCGCCGTGCGCGGCGGCATTATTGATCTCTTCGCATGGCAGGCCGCCAAGCCGCTGCGGTTGGAGTTTTTCGATAGGGATCTGGAATCGATCCGCGAGTTTGATCTCGATTCGCAGGCGTCCACCGCAAAGTTGTTAGAAGCCGAGTTGTTGCTGGCGGAACCGGCGACCGACGCCACCATCGCCGACTACCGCAGGGCGGACGACCTGATCGTTTCCATCGATGCGGAAATGGTAAAACCGGACGTGCGCATTCTCGAAGGCGCGGCGGAGTATAACAGCGAGGAGGATTTCACACTCGCGAGTTATGGCAGCCCGCTCGGCACCTTCGAGGCCGGCGATTTCGTGCTGGAGGAACTGCGGCGCGAAAACTTCTTCCGCCAGCTCAACGACTGGAAACGCGACGGCTGGGACATCGCCATGGTTTTCTCCAACAAGGGCGAGCAGGAGCGTTTCGAGGAACTCGCCGGCAAGGATCTCGAACGCGATCTCGGCCTCGCACCGGTGCGCGGCGAGTTGATGGCGGGTTTCACGCTGCCGTTCATCAAGCTGGCGGTGCTATCATCGTCCGAACTCTTCGGCCGCTACCGCACGCCGGGTGCGTCGCGACGCAGCACACTGGAAAAAGCCCGCGCCGCCCGTGCCCGCGCCACCGTCGATGAGATGGAGGAAGGCGACCTCGTCGTGCACTACGAATACGGCCTGGCGAAATTCCGCGGCATCCAGCAGGGCGACGATGGTGAGGAACTCGTGCTCGAATACCGCGACGGCGCTCTGTTAGGTGTGCCACTCGAACAAGCACACCTCGTCGGCAAATACGTCGGCATGGGCGGCAAAACGCCGGATCTCAACAAGCTCGGCGGCACCGCATGGAAAAACGCGCGCAAGGCCGCCGAGAAATCGATCCTCGACTACGCGGCACAACTCCTCCGCGTGCAGGCCGAGCGCCAGCACGAACCCGGCTTCGCCCACCCGCCGGACACCAAGTGGATGTGGGAGTTCGAGCGCTCGTTCCACTACACCGAGACCGCCGACCAACGCCGCGCCATCGATGAGACCAAACTCGATCTCGAACAACCCCGCCCGATGGACCGGCTGATCTGCGGCGACGTCGGCTTCGGCAAAACCGAAGTCGCTATCCGTGCCGCCTTCAAGACCATCACCAGCGGCAAACAGGTGGCCATCCTCGTGCCCACAACCGTGCTTGCCGAGCAACACTGGCGCACCTTCCGCGAGCGCATGTCGGACTACCCGATCCGCGTCGATCTGCTCAACCGCTTCCGCACGCCATCGGAAATCCGCAACACGATCCAAGGCATCGCCGATGGCTCGGTGGACCTCGTCATCGGAACGCACCGGCTGATTTCCGGCGATGTGAAATTCAAGGATCTGGGGCTTGTCGTCGTCGATGAGGAACAGCGCTTCGGCGTCGCCCACAAGGAGAAGTTCAAACAACTCTTCCGCCAGGTGGATGTATTAACTCTCTCCGCCACGCCGATCCCGCGCACGCTCTACATGGCGCTGATGGGCGCGCGCGACATGTCCACCATCGACACTCCGCCGCCGAACCGTGTGCCGGTTTCCACCACCGTCTGCGCCTATGACGAGCGCGTCATTCGCGACGCCATCCGCCGCGAGATGAAACGTGGCGGCCAGGTCTTCTTCCTGCACAACCGCGTCAAAAGCATCGAGCAAATGCGCTCGCGAATTGCCGAACTCGTGCCTGAGGCGCGCATCCTCGTTGGCCACGGCCAGATGGAAAAGGACGAGCTCGAAGTCGTCATGCACACCTTCGTCAAGGGCGAGGCCGACGTGCTGCTCGCCACCACCATCATCGAGACCGGCATCGACATCCCGAACGCCAACACCATCCTCATCGACCGCGCCGACCGCTTCGGCCTGGCCGATCTCTATCAGCTCCGCGGCCGAGTCGGCCGCGCCGGGGAAAAAGCCTACGCCATCCTGCTGCTGCCGCGCGACATGATGACCGTCGGCGACGCCCGCAAGCGCATCCACGCCATCAAACAATACACCGCGCTCGGCTCGGGTTTCAAAATCGCCATGCGCGACCTCGAAATCCGCGGCTCCGGAAATTTGTTAGGCACCAAACAATCCGGCCACATCGCCCAGATTGGTTTCGAACTCTACTGCCAGTTGCTCAAGCAATCCGTCGAACGCCTCAAAGGCCGCAAGGACGCCCCGCGCTGCGAATGCACTTTCAAGGCCGACTTTGTGATCCCCACGGAGAACGCGTGGCTGCGCCAATCTCAAATTTCAAATTTCAAATCTCAAATCCCCGCCTTCATCCCGTCCAACTGGCTTTCCGAAACCCAAGTCCGCATCACCGCCTACCGCGAACTCTCCGAGGCAGGCACCGAAAAAGCCGTCGATGCCCTCGAAGCCTCATGGCGCGACCGCTTCGGCCGCCTGCCGGTCGCCGCTGAAAATCTCATTCACATCGCCCGTATCAAAGCACTCGCCGCAGTCGAACGCATTTCCTCCGTCGAGATACAAGGCCAGCGCCTCATGCTCCACCGCGGTGGCGACTACATCCTGCTTGAAGGCCGCCGATTTCCACGCCTCAAGTCGGATTCCCCGATGGCAAAACTCACCGAAACCATCGAAATGCTTCGGGTGCTGTAGCCGCGCTCTATGTTGGCGTCGTTGCCCATGAACCGCGCGAAGCTTCGCCATCTGCTTTCTCCATGGCATCCCTGCCTTCGGGCCACTTAGCGACAGCCCTGACGCCCCACGCCCCGGCGCGGATGGCACCGTTTTTTCTCGCCAAGTCCGGTGCATGTGCATGATGCGGCCCGCATGGAAATCTCTTCACCGGCCGGAAATTATCGTTGGATCGAAAACTGGGTGATCATACCAGAATCCCCGGAAGGCCTCGTCAACGGGCGCACCCACGGCGTCGCTGTCACGCGGGATGGGCGCATCATTATTTTTCATCAAGCGGATCCCGCGGTGTTGATCTATTCGCCTGAAGGAAAGCTGCTCGACGCATGGGGGTCTTTTCCCGGCGCGCATGGCCTCACCCTGATCGAGGAAAACGGCGTGGAGCTTCTCTGGCTGGTGGATGAGAAAACCAAGGCCGTGGTCAAGACCACCCTGTCCGGCGAAGTCCTGCAGTCGCTGCCGATGCCCGAGCACGATGATTATCGCGAGGGAAATTACATTCCCACGTGGCTGGCCGTGGATGAAATCCGCCATGGCGGCGATGGCGGGCTTTGGCTGGCCGATGGCTACGGCAGCAGCCTGGTGCACCATTTCGACGCCTCCGCAAACCACCTGCAAACCTTGGACGGGACCGAGGGTGCCGGACGTTTTGACTGCCCGCACGGCTTGGGCTTCCGTTTGCTTGGCGGCTCTTCCGAGTTATACATTGCCGACCGCGGAAACCGGCGCTTTCAAGTTTACGACCGCGCTGGAAAATTCCTGCGGTCCTTTGGAGAGGACTTTCTCACCAGTCCCGATGTCTGCGCTCCTTGTGGCGACTTGCTCATCGTGCCGGAACTCTGCTCACGACTGACCCTTCTCGACGAGCGGGATGCGCCTCTGGCGATTCTTGGCGCGAACGACGAGGTGAAGCATGCGCAAGGCTGGCCTAACAACCGGGACCTTGTGGTGCCCGGCAAGTTCAACAGCCCGCATGGCGCGGCGGCCGATGCCAGTGGCAATCTCTATGTGGTGGAATGGATCACCGGCGGCCGCATCACGAAACTTGAGAAAATTTTCTGAGCAAGCAACGCGTCAGACCGTAGTTGACGGCCGATCATCGCGCAAACGACACCCGGATTTTCCCATTTGTCGGCTTCCCATAGTGGCTTGAATTCATTACTTGGCTGCGCATGGAAAGCCATGACGTTCTGAAAAAGGCACTGCAAAAAACCACGCCCAAAGCGGTGGCGGCCAATCTGGGGGTGTCCCTATCGCTAGTTTACAAATGGGCGGAAAAGCCGGCTGATGACGCAGCGGGCAACAGGAATCCACTGGATCGCTTGCTGCAAATCATCGAGTTGAGCGGTGACAATGCAATCGTCGATTGGCTTTGCCTCAGGCAGGGCGGGTATTTTGTGAAAGACCCCGAAGTGAGCGGCATGCAGGTGGAACACGTGATGCCGGCCACCCAGGAGATGATCCGGCATTTCTCCGAATTGTTGAACCAAATCTCGGATGCGGCTGTGGACCACTCGGTGACGAAAGGCGAGGCGGACGATATCCGCGAGACATGGGACAAGCTGAAAAGCCACGTCGAGGCCTTTGTCAGGGCTTGCGAAAAAGGCGACTTCCGAACGATGAAACGAATGCTCTGAGCCGTGGTGGAAAATTTGCGGCAGATTCCATCGTGCGTTTTGCGAATGTTCGGTAAGCTGATGCGAACATGTCAGCCACAGCCAACTTGCCCACGCTTGGAAATTCGATGCAACAACTGCGTCGTCACATCTTGGCGCTTTCCACCTTGCCGGAGAACGATGCGCCGGTTCTGAGCGCCTACTTCGACTTGCGCCGCCCGGTTGAAATACTCCGTGCTGCTTTTGAAACCTGGTCCACTGCGGCGCGCAGCGCCCTGCCCAAGGCGCAGCGGCCGAGATTCGACGAGGCGAAGTCAGAACTCCGCGCGCTGCTCAAACAGGTTTGGCCCGAGGACATCCAAGGCCTTGCGGTATTTGCTCGCTGCGGAGAGCATCAGCTGTTCATGGCGCTGAAGTTCCGAGCGGCGCTGGAAACCCATTTCGAAGTCTCTGCGCGCCCGGCAATTTTTCCGCTGGTCCAGCTCAAGGACCGGTTTCACCGCTTCGTGCTGGTGATTTGTACTGAGGATACCGGGCGGATCATGGAATTGACGCTGGGGGCCGTGACCGAGGAAATCCTCACCACGCGGCCAGATCACGGGAGTCGCCTCGGCCGCCAGTTGAGTCGCGAACATTTCCATCACCGCCGCGAGGAGGACGCCCGCAGATTCGTGCGAGATCAGGTGCTCATTATCAGCAACCTGATGGCCCGGCGTGGACTCAACCACCTGATTCTCGCCGGACATCCGCGCCATGTTTCACCGCTGCGGGAGCAACTGCCAAAGCATCTGCAATCACGCGTTGTCGGCTCGGTTTTCCATGCGCCTAACGGCCAAGACTACTCGCCGTTGCTCGATCAGGCCATCGACACGTTCATCGAGGCGGAACAGGAAGAAAGCCGCGGCGCGGTCGAGCGGCTGCACGAGCAGGTTCGCCGCCAGGGACTCGCCGTGGTGGGCATTCATGCCTGCCGCGAGGTGCTCGAGGCCGGGGCCGCTTCCCAGTTGGTGATTTCCGAAGAATTGCCGATACCCGACCGTGAGGAGTTGGTGCGGCTTGCGACGCAGCACGAAGTGCCAATTGAGGTCTGCGAGGGTGACGACCTGCTCCAAAGCCACGGAGGTGTGGGGTGCCTGCTTCGTTTCCGGATGGAATATCTCCACACGGCGATACCTGACGCCTGATCCCGAATGGTCAGCAATGTAGCGGCGCTCTATGAGCGTCTAAGCAGAGGAACCGCGCGAAGCCTCTTCATTGGCTTTCTCTATGGCGTCCCGGCCTCGGGGGTGATTAGCGACGGTCTCAGACGCGCCGCTACAGTCCGCGGAACTCGGTGGCGAGTTTCTTGGCGGTGGCGATGGTATTGCGGTGGAGCTTGGCGGTGAACTCGGGCTGGCGGTTGTAGCCGCCGCCGTAGAGCACCGCCACCGGAATCCGGTTCTTGATAAACGCACCTAACAGAACTTCGTCGCGGCGCTGGATGTCTTTTAACGAAAGATGCATCTGGCCGAAGCGGTCGTTGCGGTGGTTGTCCGCGCCGGAAATCCAGATTACCAGATCCGGCGCGAAGGCATCCAGCGCGCTGGCAAGGCTGGTGAAAAGCTGGTGCAGATACATCTCGCCTTCCACATAGCGCACGGTTTCCACGTCCAGGGTGCTGATGGTTTTTTTCGTGGGATAATTCCGGCCGACATGGATCGAGTAAGTGAAAACCCGCGGATCATGGGAGAGTAGGGAGGCGGTGCCGTTGCCTTGGTGGGCATCGGTGTCCACCACCATGATTTTGATGTTTGGCTGCTTGTCCTGAAGGTCGCGAATGGCGATGGCCACATCATTGAAAACACAATAGCCTTCGCCGTGTTCGCGGAAGGCATGGTGGGTGCCGCCGGCGAGGCAAACGCCCACGCCCTCCGCCAACGCGGCATGGCAGGCGAGGCGGGTGGCCTCCACCTCGGTGGCGCTGCGCTCAAACAAGCGCGGGGTGGCCGGCAGGCCTAACAGGATCTGCTCTTTGCGCCCGAGCAGGCCGCTCTCGATCCGGCGGATGTAATCCGGCTCGTGCACCCGCTGGAGCAGGTGGACATCCGCGCGGCGCACCTCGATGATTTCCTCCGGCCGGAGAATCCCGCCCTCCAGCAGCATGTCTTTGGAGACACGGAATTTTTCCATCGGAAACGGGTGTCCCGACGGCAGTTCAAGTTCCAGATTTTCCGAGTAAAAGCAGCGCATGACGGCAACCCGAAACAACAGTGGAAAGCGGCATCTGGAAAGGGGAAATACGGCGGCTTTACCCGGGCGTCCGGCTCAAAGCTTGCGCATCTCATCCTCAAGCCGCTCGGCGAGCCATTGTTTCATCATCGACTGGTAGTTGAGAAATCGCGAGCGGGCGATGCGCTTGATGCGCGAGAGCATGCGGGGATCGAAGCGCAGGGTGATGGTGGTGGATTCGCGGGAATCGGCCTCGTGCACGGAGGTGGCCATCAGGCGGCCGTCGAGCTCGTGGGCTTCCCAAAAGCGGGCTTCGGCCGTTTCATCGGCAAACTCGGGAATCTCTGACCAGCGGGAAATGATGTTCATGGGATTGGGTGGAATCTGGGTGTTCAACGGAACTCGGCGTATTTGCGGTCGTAGAATTTCCGCTCGGACTCGGACATTTCGCGCGCGGCGACGACCCGCGCGGTTTTGCCGTCGGTGGAAAATGCGAAGAACAGGTAGCGGTCCGCCACCGTGCGGCCGAGTGCGTAGAAGCGGGTGGCGCCGTCATCGCGCTCGCTATCAGGCAGGAAACGCACGGCGAAGGGGTCTTCGAACGCCTCCTCCAACTCGCGCGGCTTGATGCTCCAGAGGTCGAATTGGACGTCGATCAGGTCAAGTTCCATGGCCGGAGTGTGTGGATGGCTCTTGATGTGTGCAACAAAGAGTTTGCGGGCGGGTGGATCACGGGATGCGGCGGGTGATGCTGATGACGGCGGCAAACTTGCGGCAAATATCGCTCAGCTGGGCATCGGCGGCGATTTGCTTGAGTGTCCACGGCAGGCGGTAGCGCCAGTTGCGGCCACCGCGCGTGCCCGGTTCGTTGATGCGCTCGTCGAGGCCGAAGAGCTCGGTGATCATCAATACGGCGTAGCGGGAGTTGGACGAGAGCAGGGCCTTGTTGAGGCGCAGTCGGACGCCCTCGGTGAAGGGCGGCCAGGGCCCAGGAGTGGGAATCGGAATGCCTGCGAACTCCGAAAGGATGCGCAGCGTGTTGTTCGCGCCATGGGACTGCCAACCGGAGTGCTCGGTGGGGTTTTCCTGATGCTGCCGGATGACGTGCAGGCAGCCGCGCCAAATGCCGCTGACCGGGTCGTGATCGTGGGTGGAAAAGGTGGCGAAGGAGTTTTCCGGGAAACAATTGCCGGGTGTGGGGTGGCCGTATTCGTTGCAATCCCAGTGGGGAATGCGGAAGCCGGCGATGTCGAGATCCGCAAGGTGGGGCCGCACGTATTCGGGCACCCAGCCGAGGTCCTCGGCGATGACTTCCGCCCCATTCGCGGCTTCCATGATGGCGCGCAGGCGCACATCGCCATCGGCGCGGTTGGCGGCCTTGTTTTCCACGGTATCGTCCGGCCGCAGGAACCAACGCGGGTAGCGGCCGGCGGTGAGTGCGCCGGCTTGCTCGTGGGACAGCCCGAGAAACTCATGATTGTGCTCCGGCCGCCACGGGAAGGCGTAAATCCGGTAAAACCCGAGGATGTGATCGAGCCGGAACATGCGGAAAATCCGCGTGAGCCGCGTGATGCGGGATCTCCACCAGCGGAAGCCGTTGGCCTCCATGTGATCCCAGCGGTAGAGCGGAATGCCCCAGTTCTGGCCCCATTGTTGGAAAAACGGATCGCTCTGGCTCATCCCCTCGGGCGGAGAACCGCCGCACCAATCGAGGTGGAATTCATCGCGTTGGAAAAACACATCGCAGGAATGCCAGCTGATGCCGATGGGCACATCGCCCATCAATTTCACGCCGCGCGAATCCGCATGCTCGCGCAGCGCCTGCCACTGGCGGTGGCACAACCACTGCACGAAGGCGAAAAACCCGAGCCGGTAATCAACCACCGCCGGATCGCGCCGCCGCAGATCGTCCACATAATCGCGGGCCTTGCGCGGCGTCTGGCAGGCCGCCGGCCACTGGTCCCAGGTGAGCGACTCGCCATGCAGCTCCATCAAAAAACGGAACAGGCAGTAATCATCCAGCCACTCGCCCTCCTGCCGTTTGAAGCGCGCGAGGTCCTTTTCAAGGCATTTTTCAGCCCCATCGAATTTCGACCACGCCAGCTCCAGCAGCGTGCGTTTCGCCCGGCGTACTGCCGGGTAATCGAGCCATTCGGCAGCCAACGCGTCGCCCAGGCCCTCGCGGATTTTCGAAACATCCGCCGCTGCCAGCCACGGCAGCCGTGTTTCATCGATGGTCAGGTAGATCGGGTCGAGCGCGGTGGAGGAAATGGCGCTGTAGGGGCTCTCGTCGGCACCGTTTTCATTGATCGGCAGAAGCTGGATGAAAGAAACGCCATGGTCGGCGGCCCAATCGACCCATTGCTGGAGCGCCTGAGTGTCTCCGATGCCGAGATCGCCCTCGCGGCGGGGTGAGAATGCGGGAATGAGGATGCCGGCCTGGCGTTTTCCGGGTGGATGCACGCGGCGAGTCTTGGCGGCCACTCCCACCGCGTAAACACCGAATTTCCGCCAGAACCTGCCGCAGGCTAACAGGCGACGCCATTCCGGCGCGGCACTTTCCGGGGCCGGCGAAAAAAAATCAGATTTTGACAGAAGTTGGTTACGGCATGAGTATTCTGGCAGGAATGTCATGACGCATTCCCTAACAACGAAACTATTATGAAACACAAACTTTGGATCCCATTGCTCGCCTTGCCGCTGCTATTCGTCGCCTGCAAACAAAAGGAAACCGTGACGGAACAAATGGACGCCGGGGCCGAAACAGTGGCAGAAGCCGCTGCCGAGGAAGCCGCCGCAAACGCAAAAGCCGCCGCTGAGGCAGCTGCTGCACAAGCCAAACAGGAAGCCGAGGCAGCAGCAGCTGCTGCACAAGCCAAACAGGAAGCCGAGGCAGCCGCAGCAGCCGCAGCAGCCGCACAAGCCAAACAGGAAGCCGAGGCTGCAGCCGCAGCCGCAGCAGCAGCCCTTGAGGCGGCGGGTGACGCAACCCAGGAAATCGAAGAAGCGGCTCAAGACCCGATGCCTGAATAAGAATCATCCAATCATTGCCGGGGCCTGCGGGTCCCGTGCCTTGTAAATCACAAAACCGGCGTTTCCATCGAGAAATCGCCGGTTTTCTTTTCAACCCCCGACTGGCCGATGAAGATTCGGGCTGGCCACGCCGGAGATGGCAGGTGAGCTTGGAGCGCCCGATTTGATGTCCGAAACCAGCGCACCCATTTCTGTTTTCCGCCTCCGCTTCATCGACATGGCGCGCGCAGTGGCGATCCTTTTGATGCTGGAAGGGCACTTTGTGGATGCCACGCTGGCTCCGGAGTGGCGGGTGAGTGGGCAGCCGGTCTATGAACTATGGAACTACATCCGGGGCATGACCGCGCCGATGTTTTTCATGGTGACGGGCTTGATTTTCGCATACCTGCTGAGCGGCGCGAGGGAGCCTGGATTTTTCAAGGTGGTGCGAGTGCGCAAAGGCCTGCTGCGCGCCGGCGAGTTGTTATTCTGGGGCTATCTGCTGCAAGTCAACGTGCTGCACCTGCTAGGGATGCTCAGCGGGGTGCCGGACCCGTGGCTGCAGGCATTCCACGTGTTGCAGTGCATCGCAGTGGGGCTGCTGGGAATGATTTTGATATTCGGCGTGATGCGGCGCGCGGGAGCCTGGGCACTTGCGGCAAGCTATGTGTTATGTGGGCTGATGGTATTCCTCGCCTCGGTCTGGTTGGCGAATCAAGCGGGGCCGGTGCCGCAGGGAGCACCGGTATTTTTGCAAAATGCCATCAAGGGGCCGGCATCTAGTTTCCCGTTGGCACCATGGATCGGCTTCACCTTCTATGGCGCGGCGATCGGCGTTTTGGTTCGCCGCCGCACCCAGGGTCGTGATTCAGGCATGAGCCCGGCACCATTCCTGATCGTCGGCGTGGCGTTCAAACTGGGCGGTTGGGCGGTGGAGCGGTTCTTGGGAAACAGCCTGCTCACCTGGTTCGGGCATCCGGCGGAGGGCCGGGTGCTGCCGGATGCCTTCCACGGGCGGATTTCCGAAATCCTCATGGTGCTTGCGGCGCTGGTGTGGATCGAGAGCCACTTGCGTCCAGGCGCGTCGTGGTTCCAGACGATCGGGCGCAATACGTTTCCCGTTTATGTCGGTCACGTGGTGATCCTTTATGGCGGCATTTTCGGCATCGGCCTGCAAGACGCGTTCTCGGCCTCGCTCAACCCGTGGCAGGCGGCGCTCGGTGCGATCCTGTTCTGTGCCTTCTTCGGATTTTGCGCGCAATGGGTGGAGCCTCTCACGCTGCGCTGGCGCGATTGGCGATCCAGATAGCGTGGCATCGATCCTCAAATCCCGCATGAGGGCACTCGCGCGATTTACGAATTGTCAGACAGGTGAATGTGGCGTGCTTGCCAGATGGAGCAAAGGCGCTATCGGTAGCTGCGGCCGATGAATCTACTTGCCGATAATCTCATTTCACCCGTGGTGCTTTGTTTTGCACTCGGCATCGTCGCGCGCTGGATCAAGAGCGATCTGAGTGTGCCTGAACCGATCTATCAGGGACTCTCGATCTATCTGTTGCTGGCGATCGGCCTCAAGGGCGGTTCCGCACTGGCGACCACGCCCGCCATGGAGATGGCGGCACCGGGATTGCTCACCGTGGCGCTGGGAGTGGTCACGCCGGTGATCGCGTTTTTCCTGATGCGGCGCTTCGGAAAACTCGGCATCGAGGACGCGGCGGCGGTGGCTGCGCATTACGGTTCGGTCTCGGTGGTCACCTATCTGGCGGCGGTGGAGGCGGTCAATCGCGCGGGCATGCCGGGAGAGGGATTTCTGCCCGCACTGGTGGCGGTGCTGGAGGTGCCGGGCATCATCGTGGCGCTGATGTTTGCCAGCGGCGCGGCATCGACCGGGGGGTGGAAAAAGGCGCTGCACGAGGTGGTCACCGGCAAGAGCATCGTGCTGTTAGGCGGCGGGCTGATTATTGGCGCGCTTTGCGGGCCGGAGAAACTCGCCGATGTGCAGCCGTTTTTTGCCACTGCATTCAAAGGCGCGCTGTGCATTTTCATGATCGAGCTCGGACTTTCCGCCGGCAAACGCCTGCGCGATGCCGGCCGCGCGGGGGGGCGCCTGTTGGTGCTCGGCTGCGTGATTCCGTTGATCAATGGAACACTCGGAGTAGCGGGAGCCACACTGGCCGGCATGTCACCCGGCGGAGCCGCGGTGCTCGGCGCGATGGCGGGCAGCGCGTCCTACATCGCCGCGCCTGCCGCGGTGCGTGTCGCCCTGCCGCGGGCGAATCCCGCCTACTACCTCACCCTCGCTCTCGGCATCACCTTCCCGTTCAATCTCGCTCTCGGCATCCCGCTCTATCAGAAAATCTCCACCCTTTTCCAATCATGGCTTTGAAAATCCATCTGCGCAAAGTGACCATCATCGCCGAGCGCGTGCTGCGCGATGATTTGCTCGAACTGCTCAAGCGCCTGGGAGCCACCGGTTGGACGCTCACCGCCGTCGAGGGCGAGGGCTCGCGCGGCATCCGCGCCTCGGAATGGGAAGGCAGCAGCGTGCAGATCGACACACTCGTTTCAACCGAAACGGCGGATGCCATCATGGATGAAGTCGGCGAAAAGTATTTCGCCGACTGGTCGGTGATCGTCTATGCCGCCGATGTTGAAGTCCTGCGCGGCGAGAAATACCTCGGCTGAGAAAAACAACTCAGGCAAGCGCCAGCAGCTTCGCCTTGAGCTGCTCCTTGGTCACGCTGGCGCCCACGATCTGGTCCTTCACTTCGCCGTTCTTGAAGAACAACAGCAGAGGGATCGAGCGCACGTTGTATTTCACCGCGAGATCGCGGGCTTCGTCCACGTTCACCTTGCCCACCTTGGCCTGGCCGGCGAGTTCGGAGGAAACCTGATCAATCACGGGACCGATCATTTTGCAGGGACCACACCATTCGGCCCAAAAGTCCACGAGGACGGGCACGCTGGAGTCGATTACTTCTGATTGGAAATTCGAGTCGGTAAGGTTAAGAGCCATGCGGGGACCATGGAGCTTGATGCAGGATACGTCAAGAGCCGCCCTGCGCAGATCGCCAGGCGGCTCTTGGAGATGGAATCAAAGTGCTTGTTTCAGAGACCGGTGGAGAGTCCCCCGGCGCTGAGCGCGATGTAGAGGACGGCGGCGGCGAGCACTGCGTTGATGATGGGCCAGACCATGGTTTTAATAGGTTGGGGTGAAGGGATTATTCGATGAGTTGTGACCAATCACCGGACTTCGGATTGTCCTCCGCGCTGATCCAGACGTTGGCAAGCATCAGTTGGAACACCAGCACCAGGATGGCGGCGGCAAAGCCAACACCGGCCAGAATGTTGATGAGGCCTTCCTGAGGTCCCTTCTCCTCATCGTCCTCCACCATCAGTGTGGGTGTGGGTGCCGCGGTGCCAGCCGGCGTGGTGGGCGGGTGGAGTTGGACTGTGGCCTTGGGAAGCGTCGGGGTGCTGGCCGGAGAACCCGGCGGCTTGAGGGGCACGGTAGAAGATGCCGGAGTAAGAGGTGCGGCCGAGGTGGCCAGCTTGATCGTCGGCGCGGGGGCGGTCGCGGCACCCGCAGGACGCAGCGGCACAGTCGGCGCGGCAGTCGGTGGGCGCGGCGCTCCACCAGGAACCGGCGGGCGCACCGGAGGCGCGAGCGGCACGGTCGCGGACGGCACGGCAGGCGCATCGGCGGCTTTTAGGGTCACGCGAACCGTCTCTTTCTTGAGAGGCACGCTGGAAGTTTGTTTGGACGGGCTCGGGGCTTGGTTGTCGTTATCGCTCATGCGCTCACGGGGTTTTGGTTGCTACCGGGGCGAGTAAGGCAACTAGGTCTGGCGCTGTCAAACCCCCAACTTGGGATTTTCCCGCTTTTTTTGATGCTCTTTTTTCCGTGTCGTGATTCCTATCCGGCCAGCAGCCATGTCCGCCGAAAAGACCGCCATCACCCCCACCCGCGCCGAGGATTTTCCCGAGTGGTATCAACAAGTCATCAAAGCCGCCGATCTCGCGGAAAACTCGGAGACGCGCGGCTGCATGGTCATCAAGCCGTGGGGCTACGG